>CAZBZZ010000049.1:0-7785 GCA_964496555.1 uncultured Candidatus Peribacteria bacterium | reverse complement strand
TTGACTCGTACCTGAACGAGAGCATTATCAAACGTGCCCGCCAGGAACGCATCATCGATATATACACACACGATATTCGCAAGTTCTCACTAGACAAACACCACAAAGTCGACGACAAACCATTCGGAGGAGGTCCAGGTATGCTAATGACCCCTCAACCACTCCACGACGCAATCCAGCATGTCCGCCAGTTCAATTCAGGACCTGCCATCTTCTTAACACCAGATGGAAAACAACTCACTCAACGCAGAGCTGAAAAACTCGCAAAACGCCTCGTAAAACAAGCCGCAAAACACAAACCCCGCAAAACCCGCCGAAACAGCAAACCCGCAAGCCCACAACCAGGAATCATCCTTCTCTGCGGCCGATACGAAGGCATCGATCAACGAATCCGTGACCACTTCATCGCCGAGGAACTATCTATAGGAAAATACGTACTCACAGGAGGAGAACTACCAGCAATGGTAGTTATCGACTGCATCGCAAGACTTATCCCAGGAGTACTTGGTCACAACGAATCTCACGAAGAAGAAAGCTTCTCACCAGCACTAAAACGAAAAAAAGAATACCCACACTACACTAGACCAGCCAATTTCATGGGACACAAAGTTCCAGACGTCCTATTGTCAGGACATCACAAAGAAATCAACAACTGGCGCAAACACAAGCTTCACTAACAACCAACCCTCACCTCACCCATGCATCGCAAAAAACTCGAAAAAATATTCATAGAGCTAAAATCAAGTCCAGAAGGGTTAACCTCCAAACAAGCCCAAAAACGAATAGAACAATTCGGACCCAACATACTAAAAGCTAAAGCCCGCCCATTTTGGGTTGTAGAATTCTTCAAAGAATTCCTCGATCTGATGGTCGTAATTTTAATTATAGCTGGAACAATCGCATACGCCTTCCACGAAACAACAGACGCAACCGTAATCTTCGCAGTAGTTCTAATCAACGCAGTCGTAAGTTTCGTCCAGAAATACAAAGCAGAAAAAGCAGTCGAAGCCCTTCAAGCAATGGTTTCGCCTCACGCACACGTCCTCAGAAACAACGAACGCATCGAAATCCCAGCAGAAGAAGTTGTACCAGGAGACATTCTTCTCTTGGAAGAAGGAGTGAAAATCACAGCAGACGCACGAATAATAGAAGCTCACCAATTAGAGTCAGACGAATCGATACTCACAGGAGAATCAAGTCCAGTAAAAAAAGAATCCGTAACCCTTAGAGGCAAATACCTACCAAAAATTGAACACAAGAACACAGTCTTCACAGGAACAATCATCACTCATGGAGTAGGAAAAGCAATCGTAATAGCAACCGGAGACAAAACAGAATTCGGGAAAATAACAAAACTAACCGCAGAAACCGTCCAAGACCTCTCCCCTCTTCAAAAGGAATTGAAAAGAGTAGGGGCCTTCATCGCAATCCTCACAGTCACAGTTTCAGGAATCTTATTTGCAGCAGGAACATTCCTCCAAGGAAAAGCATTCATAGACAATCTACTATTCACCATATCAGTAGCCGTAGCAGCAGTACCCGAAGGCCTCCCCGCAACCATCACAATAGCTCTCGCTCTCGGAGTCCAGCGCCTAGCAAAGAAAAAAGCAATAGTGAAACAACTGTCCTCAGTCGAAACCCTAGGAGCCACCACAGTTATACTCTCCGACAAAACAGGAACCCTCACAAAGAACGAGATGACTGTCCGCGAACTCTTTTTAAACAACCAATGCGCAGAAGCCAAAGGAGTTGGTTACAACCCAAAAGGAGAAATACAAATCTTCTGCGACAAAAAAGAACCACTGATAATAGGAAAAGACGACGCAGTAATAATTGACTCAGAACGCAGAAAAAAAGACCTTCAAAGCTTAGCTAAAAAAGATCATCACACATATGAAGTCCTCAGATTACTAGCCCTCACAGGAACCCTCTGCAGCGAAGCAAGACTAAACAAAAACTCTCACAACAGATGGGATCTAGTTGGAGACCCCACCGAAGGAGCAATTCTTACATTAGTAAAAAAAGCCGGATTCTCATTCAGGACATTTGCAGACAACTACAAATATCTAGAAAAACTTCCATTTGATTCCCAAAGAAAACGAATGTCAGTAGTAGTAAAAGATTTAAGAGAACATCAAATTCTAACCCTTACAAAAGGAGCCCCAGACAGCGTACTAGATAAATGTACTGGCATCTTAATCAACGGCAAAAAGATCGATCTCACAAAAGCCAAAAAGGAAGAATTGACCAAGCAAGCAAACAAAATGGCAAAAAAAGCACTTCGAGTAATTGCATTTGCATACAAGGAGATGCCCAAGAAACAAAAAGATCAATACACAGAAGCAGCAACCGAAAACAACCTCACTTTTGTCGGCTTCGTCGGCATGATCGACCCACCACGCCGTGAAGTTAAAGACGCCATCGCCCTCACAAAAGAAGCAGGAATAAAAACCTATATAGTCACAGGCGACAACGGATTCACAGCAGAAGCAATCGCAAGACAAATCGGATTAATAACAACCAAAGACTACGAGATCATAACAGGCCTCGACCTCAACAAAATCTCAGACAAAAAACTAAAGAAACTCCTCACAGACAAAACAAAAGAAATCATATTCGCAAGAGTCAGTCCTCAACACAAACTAAAAATAGCCAACACCTTAAAAGAAATGGGCGAAATAGTCGCCGTCACCGGAGATGGAGTAAACGACGCTCCAGCCTTGAAACGAGCAGACATTGGAATAGCAATGGGAATCAAAGGTACCGACGTGTCCAAAGAAGCAGCAAACATGGTTCTGGCTGATGACAGCTTCAGCACAATAGTACGCGCAATAGAAGAAGGACGAACTATCTACGCAAACATGAGAAAATTCATCTTCTATATTTTCTCCTGCAACATCGGAGAACTCGTCACAATTTTTGTAGCAATTATGGCCCAACTCCCAGCCCCACTCACAGCGGTCCTCATACTCTCCGTAAACATCGGAACAGACCTATTCCCAGCACTAGCATTAGGGGTAGAACCCATCGAAAGAGACATAATGAGTAGACCACCAAGAAATCCAAAAAAACACATCATCGACTGGAGATTCGCAACTAGATTCACATACATTGGCCTCTTCATAGGAGCAATAGTAATAGGAGTCTTCACGTGGAACTTATATCGATATGGATGGTCGCTAGGAGACTCACTCAATACAGACACAATCGCATATATCAAATCAACAACAATGGCCTTCGCAACACTAGTAGTAATCCAGCTCTTCAACGCATACAATGCACGCAGCCAAAACAAATCAATCTTCAAAGTAGGCCTACTAAAAAACCCATTCATGCTAATAGCAATTATTGCATCATTCGGCATGCTATACGCAATCACAGAACTCTCAGTCCTCCAGAAATACCTCAGCACAACTAGTCTAGATTCAACTGAATGGAGCATCATTTTTGTATCCTCTTTTGCAATCCTACTCATAGAAGAAATACGCAAACTTTTCATCAAAATTCACTAGCAATCCCGCATGAAAATTTCCATCCCGAAATCAGGCTACCTAAGGATAAAAGTCACACCTAGCGCAGCAAAAACAGAGCTCCAAGACATCTCCAAAGACAACATAAACGGTCGAGACGTAACAACTTACAAAATCCGCCTGAAAGCAGCTCCCGAAAAAGGAAAAGCCAACCAAGAACTTATCCGCTTCCTTTCCGGCCACCTCTCACTCCCCCCTCAAACTTTCACTATAATTAGCGGCAAAACTGACCGTTTAAAACTCATCAAAATCACAAGCCCTCTATAATGAAACACAAAGCAAAAAAATCCCTAGGTCAAAACTTCCTCCAATCCAAAGCGATCATCAATCGCATACTTAAAACAGCAAAAGTCACTTCCAAAGACCATGTGATTGAAATTGGACCAGGTCTTGGCATCCTCACAGAAGAACTAGCAAAACACGCAAAAAAGACTACCGCCATCGAACTCGACAAAGACCTAATCCCAACTCTCAAGGAAAACCCAGCCCTCAAAAAAGTAGAGATAGTCAACGCCGACGCCCTACTTTTCAAACCACCAAAAACCATCAAATACAAAGTAGTAGCAAACATCCCCTACTACATCACCTCACCCCTTATAACCGCATTCCTGACCCAGAAAAACCCACCAACATCCATGACACTCTTGGTTCAAAAAGAAGTAGCTAAAAAAATCATCGCAGACCCCCCAGAATCAATCTTAGCCCTCCAAACTCAACTATACTCAAAACCAAAACTCGCCTTCGGAGTCCCAGCAAAACACTTTAAACCAAAACCGAAAGTAGACTCAGCTGTAATCCATTTAGAGACTCTCACCAAAAGCAAAAGACCAAAAAACCCAACCAAAATTCTCGAACTAGCAAAACTCGCCTTCTCTCAAAAACGAAAAAAACTTTCCAATACCCTCAAACACATCAAGCCCACACTCACAAAACTCAAACTCATAGACAAACGACCTCAACACCTCAGTCTCAAGAACTGGGAAGATTTGGCTAACCACAAACAATGACTCCTTTAGAAAAATTTGAAACAACAAGCCAACCAAAGTCACCAAAACAACTCTTCAAAGTATTGAGAAAAGTTTTTTCCAAAGAATCAAAACCAAATCCTCCAATCGAAGAGTGCAACTTCAGAATGAAACAAATTCATGATCAACCAAACTGGTATCCACACAATCTACATATTACAATCGACGACGGCCCAAATCTAAGCTACCTGCCAGACATCCTCAAAACACTCAGAAAACACAAAGTAAAAGCCACCTTCTTCTTTGTCGGAACATCAATTCGAAGATATTTAAACTCAAAAGGGAAAGCCCCCATTTTAAAGAAATTACTCAACCAACTCATAGAGGATGGACATCACATTGGCTATCATTGCTACGCCCATTGCCACAACAAAAAAGCTGCAAAAACACACAAAGAATGTAGAGGAAAAAGCTTCGACAACATGAGCCAATCCCAGATAGAAAAAGACTTCGACGAATTCCAAAAAACTCTAGCTGAAGCCCTAGGATATACTTACGACATAGAAATAGGAAGACCTCCAGGAGGTTCGGGAAAACATAGACAAGCACTTCAAAAAGCATACAAAAAACTTGGCCTAGGAGCTCCAAAACTCTGGCACTTTGATGACATGAGCAAATACCAAGATTCAACATTATCAAAATTCGGATGGATTCTAAGAAAACCTCATCGAACAAAAAAATTCATAGACCAAATCAAAAATAAAGAATCAGACGTAATAATCCTATTTCACGAAAAAACAAAAAGAGCAGATTATCTAAAAAAATTCTTAGAAGCTCTTAAAGAACACTACCAAGGTCCTCCTTCATCGCTATAACAGCTTCACGAGCAGCATCTGCATAAGCCTCAGGTCCATAAGAGTCATTCTTTTCATAAGCAAATGTGATTCCCCTAGAAGAATTCACGATAGCACCAAGCCCATCGTCATTGAAACATGGCTTAACATCAGCAGCTCCACCTCCTTGAGCACCATATCCCGGCACAAGGAAATAAGCCGTCGGCATGATCGCACGCAAATCAGCAGCCTGCTCCGGGAAAGTCGCCCCAACAACAGCTCCAACATTACTATAACCACTCTCACCAACCTCATTTGCTCCCCAACTATCAACATAATACCCCATCACCTCATACATAGGCAGCGAAGACTTCACACCACCCTTAACCGGATCACCCAACACTGCCAAATCTTGCAAGTCAGCAGATGATTTATTAGAAGTTTTCACAAGTACAAACAATCCTTTTCCTTCCTCAGTCGCAACCTTGATAAAAGGAGCCACTCCATCCAATCCAAGATATGCATTCACTGTCACCGAATCCGCATCAAAAACCCTCATCGACTCATCTTCAATAGCAGTCTCTCCAAGATAAGCTCGCGCATATGCCTCAGCAGTCGATCCAATGTCATTTCTCTTCACATCCGCAATAGTGATCAAACCCTTCTCATGAGAATAATCCAAAGTCTCTCGGTACGCACGCATCCCCTCTTCTCCAAAAATCTCATAAAAAGCAACTTGAGGTTTTACAACCGGAACCAAATCCTCAACCGCATCTATAATTCCCTTATTGAACGTAACGATAGCCGAAGCCGCCGCCTTCAAAGGATTCTTAAGATTCTCCTCAGCTTTAAAAGCCTCTTCTCGAATAAATTCAGGAATCTGATTCAAACGAGGATCCAGCCCAACACAAATAGGAGTCCCCTTCTTTTTAATGGCATCTACCATTCTATCTGTGAAATGTTTCTGCATCTGCATGTGAAAGTTTGTTAGTTGTTATTTCGTGCGTAAGTATAACAACTAAGACGATTGTGGGAAATTCTTTTTAAGACGAACCGCTCTTCCAAGAAAGTCATCTAATTTACGAATCTTCGTTTTACTTAATCCACCATGCTTAATTTCAAAATGAAGTGCATGAATAACACCTTGTATGTCTCTCATCAAAACAACTCTTTCAAAATCAAAATCCTCATTAAGGCCATACTTGTTACGAAAAGCTCTTCCAACCCTGAACTTTCGAAGAGAACCAATAAATCTCACAAATTCAGTACCTTCTCCTATAGAATCATAATGAGCCTTTAGCTCCCCCAAAGTCGCTGATTCCTCTTTCAAACGATCAGAATAAAACC
This sequence comes from uncultured Candidatus Peribacteria bacterium, assembly GCA_964496555.1. Lineage (GTDB taxonomy): Bacteria > Patescibacteriota > Gracilibacteria > UBA1369 > LOWO2-01-FULL-3 > JABILX01. The sequence continues at coordinate 1,110 of CAZBZZ010000049.1, read as the reverse complement.
TAGGAATTACTTGCCCATCATCAGGAGAAGGAAGATCACCGTGAAAGTGACCAAAAACTCGATCCCTACAACCATGTTTCAGCAAACGATCCTCTTCTGAGATCAAATATTTCTTCTCCCACTTATCAAAAAACTCACTAGTATCTTCATGGGGCCAAAAAGGAGCAACCAATTCCAAAGCATAAATAACATTCATTCTTTGTTCTGCTGAATCTGAATCATAGAGAAATTGCAGAAACCTATCAGAATCTAAACTGAACCCCAGAAACTCAGAAACATCCAACGCAGTAGATATACTCTGAACAGATTTAGCGTTCACAATCCAATCAGACAACAAGTCAAGGGTTAGCTTTTCATTTTCCATCTTAAACACCTCATCCTCCATTAGCCGGATCCTTTCAGCATCATCCTTACAAACATTGAACCACATCTTCAAAAACCTGGCATCAACCCAAGAATCACTTTTTCTCAATTTACCAGCAACAGCTTGGAACCCATCATATGAAATTTGACCACCTTTATCCTCTATCATGCCAGTGACACCTATCAACAAACGACCTCTTTCTACCAAAGATTCAACTGGAGCATGAATCCTAGGTTTAGTATGCATTTTCAACTTAGGCAAAGCCTCATCAACCTCACCGCAGTGAAAACCAAGATCAGGATCTCTTGGCCCACTATTTTTTGTGTCTTGCCACCCAGGATGATTCCCAAGAAACTTTCCTCCAACCGGCGCCCCTTGTAGCCGACGTATAACAAGCTGAATTTCCTCAGCAACATCAGGAGGAGCACCATCCAAGAGATCAGTCCAACACACTTTTGTTTCAGAGGAATTTTTCATAAGCACTCATACAAATAAATAATTATTATTTTTTACCATTACGACCTCTTCCTCTTTGTTTCTTACTTCTCCCACCATTTCGCCCTCCCTTTTTCTTGACCACTCCTGCCTTACTCTCCAAATCACCATAAAATCGTTTCCACTCATTCCACTGATCAGTAAAAAGCCAATCTCCTCTAGAATCAGTCTTCAAATTAGGCCGTCCATTCTCACCAATGAAACTCCCACGAGCTTACGCTCGGGGTTTCAGCCTAATTCAAGCTTCGCTT
>CAZBZZ010000048.1:3781-7804 GCA_964496555.1 uncultured Candidatus Peribacteria bacterium | reverse complement strand
ACAGATTTTATTAAACAAGGAAAAGGTGAGCAGTTGAAAGATGCTTTTGATAGTTGTAATGTAAAAAAAGCAGATGTTAAAGATTTCTGTATGGCTTGTTTTGATGGAAAGTATAAAACCGGGGATGTTGATAAAAAAGTTTTAAGAAATGTTGCTAAATACAGGTTGAATGAGAAAGCCTGTGGTGCTCTGGAAGATTCTGCTGATACTGGGGAAGCTGGTGGGGATCAACTTACAATTGTTTAATATTTTTTTATAACCGATTTTGAAATGAAGAAAAAAGTTCTTTTGATAGGTAATGGCGCAAGAGAACACGCTATTGCTGAAGCTCTAATGCGTTCTCCTCAACATGTTGAGCTGACTGTTATTGGTGGTGCTGTAAATCCTGCTATCAAAGAGATGGCGGAGAGATATGAAGTTGGAAGTGTAACTGATTTGGAATTTATTCAGGGTGTGGCTAATGAAGTACGGCCTGATTTTGCTATTGTTGGTCCTGAAGGACCTATCGAAGCTGGAGTTGTGGATATGCTTCTTGAGAATGAGATTCCTTCTTGTTCTCCGATGAAAACTGTTGCGCGTCTTGAGTCTTCGAAATCATTTACTCGCGATTTGCTCTCAAAATATTCGATCTATGGAAATCCTCTGTTTAAGGTGTTTTTTGATGAGAAAGGGCTGGAAGAAATGTTTGATGAGTTGGGAGAGGATTTTGTTGTGAAAGCTGATGGATTGAAAGGTGGAAAGGGTGTGAAAGTCTCGGGAGATCACTTGAATGGTAAGGAGGAAGGACTTGCGTATGCTCGTGAATGTTTGGCTGAAGGTGGGCGTGTAATTTTGGAGGAGAAATTGGTCGGACAGGAGTTTAGTTTGATGAGTTTCTGTGATGGTGTTAATACTGTGGAGATGCCTTGCGTACAAGATCACAAACGCGCATATGAAGATGATAAAGGTCCAAATACAGGTGGAATGGGATCTTATGGGGATGCAAATTTTATGTTGCCGTTCTTGCAGATGGCTGACATTGTTGCAGCTCGTGAAATCACTCGAAAGGTGGCTGGTGCTTTGCGTGAAGAGACTGGTACTAAATTCGTGGGGATTATGTATGGTGGATTTATCGTTACGGCTAGGGGCGTGAAATTGATTGAATATAATGCTCGATTTGGAGATCCTGAAGCAATGAAAATTCTACCTATTTTGAAAACTGATTTTGTGGAGATTTGTGAAGCTATGATTAATGGGACTCTGGATCAGGTTGAGATTGAATTTGAAGAAAAAGCGACTGTTTGCAAATATGTCGTGCCAAATGGATATCCTGATGATCCTTGCAAGGGAGAAAAGATCTCTGTGGGTGAGATTCCGGAAGGTGTGCGCGTTTATTATGCATCGGTCGATCAGAAGGAGGACGGTCTGTATTTGAGCGGTTCGAGAGCTGTAGCTTTCGTGGGAATCGCAGATACGTTGGAAGAAGCTGAACGTTTGGCTGAAAGCGCTACTGGATCAGTGAGCGGGCCTGTTTTCTACAGGAAAGATATCGGAACAGCTGAGCTCGTCCAAAAAAGGATTGATCATATGAAGGAGTTGAGGGGGTAGGAAGCTATTTATATCATTGAAAGTAGCGCCAATATGACCACTGCTTTTAGACCTTCATCCCCAAGCTGTTTTTTTAGTCCTTCTGTATCCCATCCTCTTCTTTCCAATTCCACTATTACTCTATTTACAATCTCCTGATTGGCTACTTTAAGTAATGATTGTTTTTTGTCCTCTGGAATGTCTTTTGGCAAACAAATTTCAGCGCTAACTGTAGCCTCATCAACTCTTCCATCCCCTGATGTTTTCAATGCTTTCCTTAATGCTATTTCCACGCATCCTACAAACTCATCATAATTATTGTTAATTATTTCATCAATTGCTGAACTGTTTATAGCCGGATCCCATTTGGCACATTCAGACAATCCCGTTCTTATTAATTCCTGCAACGATGATATTCCGTTTGAGTCGGCCCTTTCCCCAACACATCCAACCACTTCTTGTATATCTCCATTAGTTTTGTTTACAACCCATTTCAGACTTCCTATGGTTCCTAAAGCTGCTAACGCACAAGCACTTAGAATACATGCTAGCTCGTGTTCTTTAAAGAAGGACCTCAGTAGGCCTTCTTGTATTTCTGGTTGGACTTCTGGCTTCCCCATGCCTGGATATTAATACTGTTTTAACGTGTTTGTCAATTCAATTCCCAGCTAAAACCTTTGAGAAACTTTCTTATAGAAGTTCTCTCTTGAGCCTATCGCCAAGAAAATTATTGAGATTTGTTTTTTGTGTATTTGGTACACAATTCTATAATCGTTTCTTTTATGCCTGAAAGATATTTTCGTGAAGTTTGACAAGTTTTTACCTGAAAATTTGTCTCCAATGTATGGATTTTCTTTTATCTGGGGAACCCAATTGTTTATGACCTCTTTTTGAACTTCCTTTGGTATTTTTTTAATGTCCTTCAAAAAGGATTTTGCAAATGAGACGTTGTACATGTCTTAGATTTTCAATTGTTGTTTTAATTCTTCAAAAGAGACAGTCTCCTCTTTCGACCTGTTTTGTAGTTCTTTTTCGGAGATACCATATTCTGTGTTTTCGATAAATTCCTCCAAGAGGTCCAGGTCTACCATTGCGACCTTGGCTTCTCCATGGATGGTAAAAACGTAGATTTTCCCGTTTTCATCAACTTCTTTGATGATTTTAGGAAGATTTTTACGACCTTCTGATGTTGGGATTGTAGTAAGAAGCATAGTGAAATGGTTATTTACCTCACTACTATTGTACAAAGTTTTGTACAAAATTTCAAGCTATATTACTTCTTCGCCTTCTTCACTGCCTTAGATGCTTTTGTTGCTGCTTTTTTTGCTTTGCCAACTGTTTTCTTTGCAACTGTCTTTGCTTTCTTGGTTTTTTTGTCCACTTCTTTCTTTGCTTTCTTGAGATCGTCTTCTGTAATCCCATAGTTTGCTTCAAGCCAAAGGATAGCTCTGTCCTGAACGTCTTGTGCTGCTCTTTTCCCTTTCACTAGATACTCTTTCACATCTTCGTGCTTACCTACTTCTCCTACGAAATCACCCATGTCTTTTCCCATGTGTGTGAATGCGTCTTTGAATGCATTCAATCCGTAATTCCCACTATCGATGTCTTTCTTGATGCTGTTTCTGAGGTCAGAACCTTTTTTTGGTGCGAATAGCATTCCGACAAGTCCGCCTAATGCCAATCCTGTAAGGAGTCCTTTTAGTTTTTTCATAGTTTTGAGGGTTAATTTATTCCGGTTTGTTGCGCAGTAGCGCTACGGGCGATATCGTAACATTAAATTAATAATAGAAAAAGGCCTCTTGATTCAGAAGCCTTTTTCATCCCTCCAATTTTCCTTCGAAAATGTATTTAGTGCGCGTGCTCTTAGTCTATTAGTCCAGCTTTGTAGAAATTGTACAATAGTTTTGCCATATCAGCACGAGCAAACTTCTCTTTTGGATTGAAGTACAATCCGCTGTCATTTGTTAAGTTGTCGTATTTCGCGTAACAAATTGCATCTGTATGCCAAGCGTTTTTCGCTACATCCATGTAAGGTTTAACATTACATGATGGGACTACTAGGTCGCTTTTTATCTCTGCTGCTCTTAATAGCATTACTAATGCTTCTGCTTTTATGATCTGTTTGTATGGTTTGAAACTTCCGTCAGTATATCCTTTTGCAACACCGTTCATTTTTGCAGTTCGTACATATTTCATGTACCAAGATCCTGGAGTTACGTCGTAGTAACCTAGTGTTGATCCAGTGTCTGATAAGATATTGAAGTCCAAAGTTAGTAAGATAACTTTCAATGCTTCAACACGGTTGATTGGTTGTGATGGTTTGAATTCTCCGTTTGAGTATCCTTCGAATATATCGTTTTCTTCAGCCCATTCGATAGCGTCACATGCTGAATTGGTTTCGAATACATCTTTGAATCCTGCACATTTGTTGGTTGGGTTTTTCTTGTCTGATTTCTT
>CAZBZZ010000048.1:0-3771 GCA_964496555.1 uncultured Candidatus Peribacteria bacterium | reverse complement strand
ACCTGGAACTTACCATATTCCTTTGATTCTCCTTGGTTGTTTTCAGTTACGATTTTGTAGTCGTATACTCCGTCATCAACGATGTCTCCATCTCTATCTACTCCATCCCAGTCGATGTCGTGAGAACCGTCTTCAAGGTCTCCTTCGTAGACTGTAGCGATGAGTTTTCCTGCATCGTAGACTGCTACTGTTGTGTATGCGTCTTTTGATATTTTGAATTCGAATTCCATTTCGTCATCGTCGTCTTTTGGTTCGAAAACGATTGGGCTTGTACGGTCTTTGTAGATGTTTGAAACTTTTACCCATTCATCATCGTCTTCTATTTCAAGTTTTCCTTCTTCTTTGTCTGATCCTTCGTTATTTTTAACTTTAACTTCATAGGTATAATCACCTTCAGGAAGGTTGTCATTATCCTCGTCTTCGCCGTCCCAAGCTACTATATAAGTACCTGCGTCTACGTCTTTTTTGTTATATAGTTTGTTAACTTCTTCGTCGTCCTCGTCGTATATTTTTACTGTTACGTCAGATTCAGAAGTTGTAGTGAAAACAATGTATGTTTTCTCACCTGAACCTGGGTCGAATGATTTCTTTGTAACGAAAACGTCTTCTAGACGAGCGTCGTCAGTTTCGCCGCTTGAACCTTCTTTTACTTCTACTGTGATTGTATCAAGGTCTTCTTCGCCGTCGTCTGTTTCGGCAGAGACTTTGATTTTGTAGTCATCGTCTTCAACGATGTCTCCATCTTTATCTTTACCGTTCCATTCGTAGGTATATTCATCCTCATCGAGGTCTTCGTCGTCCTCTAGAGTTTTTATAAGTTTGTTGCTGTTTTTTGTGTAAACTTTCACAGTGAGTTCTTCAACGTCCTCTGTAAGTTCAAAAGTGATTTCTACTTCTTCACCGTCTTGGGGGTCGAATTTGTTGTCGCTGATTTCTAAGTCTTGGATAAGGTCTTCTTCGTCCCATTTGTCATCATCGTTGTCGTCGTCGTCATCGTCATCTTCGTCGTCTGCGATTTCAATCCAACCTGATGCGTTTGCAACGTCGTAATCCATATACTTGTTTACTGCTTTGATCCAATAAAAAATGTCTGCATCTGAATCAACATCATCACCATCCTCGTCTTCTCCGTCCCAAAAATGTGAATAACAAATGTTTTTGTGCAAATCGTTTGTTGCGAGCATTTTTACAGTGTAGTTCCCTGCGTCTGTAGATTCGTATATTCCAAGTGTTACGTAGGCATCTGTGTTCAAACAAAAATCGATGAAGTGTCCACCGTATTGTGCTTCTGTAACTTGCACGTTTGTGATCGCTACATCTGGAACATGGTAAGAGGTGTCTTTAGGCTTTGGAGTGACTGTGATTGTCTTCGTGATATTCGGAGTCACCTTCAAATCTATTAGCGTAAAGGCATGTGCTGCAGGTATCGCCGCTTGAAGCGCGAAAGTTGTTGCAGTCAATGTTGCGGTTAGCGTGATCACGGCTTTTTTAAACCATGCTTTTAGTCTTGTTGATTTCATAGCAAATTTAGTTAGAAATTGGAAAGGATGTGATTGTACGTTAAACTTGCTATTTTGTCAATAGTATTTTGTGGTCGCATTTCAACGGGTTGGGTGATGTTGAGGTTCCCGAGCTTCAGTAGGGGCATTAGTTGAGTTCGAGCTCTATAGGCTCGAGCAACACCAACCCCTTTACTTGAGTTCGGGAAGGAGGAGGGCGCGTTAAATGAGCTGGACCTTAAACTTTTTCAGGAGTTTTTTGATGATATATATAGGAAGGCCAACTACGTTGAAATAGTCCCCTTCTATCTTTTTTATGAATAATGAGCCTTTGCCTTGGATCGCATATGCGGCTGCTTTGTCATCGCCTTCGCCTGAATCTATGTATTTTGCGATCTCTTCTTCCTGCATTTTTTCCATTGTTACTAGAGTTTCGGTGGTTGCAGTGAGGGTTTTTGTGGGTTTTCCTCGAGAGGTCTTAATGATTGCCACTCCTGATACGACTTTGTGGGTCGTACCTGAAATTAACCTGATGAGCCTTTTGGCGTCTTCGCGGTCTTTTGGTTTTCCCAGGATATGTCCGTGCGACTCGCCTACTGTGTCTACACCTATAATTATGGCGTTTTTGAAGCGCCTAGAGGCTTCTTGGGCCTTTCCTGAGGCATTGTGGAGGGATAAAGAGTGCGCGTCGTCAGGGCTGGTTGCTGGGTCGTTTGCGGTTTCGATAGTTGAGCCTGTTTTCTCCTTGAATTCAGGGGTATATGTCTCGAATTCGAGGCCGATTTCTCGGAGTAATTGGATTCTTCGTGGACTTTTTGAGGCGAGAACTATTTGCATGAGGTAAATTTAGCACAAATATTAACCTGATTAAAGTTTGACAGTCAGTGTTGACAGTGGGCTTGACTTCGAATAAACTGGCCAGGCAATTAAATTTTAACCTTATATGGATGCCAATTATAAAGTCTGCAAAGAAGCAAATGAAGCAGAACGCGAAAAAGAGAGCTCGAAACTTCCCTGTTAGAAGTGAGCTAAAGTCTACTTATAAAAAAGCTTTGGTTTTGATCAAAGAAGGAAAATTGGAAGAAGCGAAGAAGTTTTTGCCTTTTGCATACAAGATCATCGATATGGCTGCAAAGAAGAATCTCCTTCATCCGAAAAATGCTGCTCATAAGAAGTCACGAATTGCTTTGGCTTTGAATGAGTTGGAGAAGAAGGGTTCTAGTGGTGGTGCTGTTGCTGCTGAAGCTCCGAAAGAGGCTGCTCCAGAAGCAAAAGAAGAGAAAGTTGAAAAAGAAGAAGGAAAAGAATAAACTCTATTGTAGTTTAGTTTTGGTGCTCTTTTGATGAGGTTAGTATGTGAGCACCTTTGAACTTTAACAATTTGGGCCTGTGTCTTACGACACTGTGCCCTCGTTCACTCCCAAGAGAAAATAACTTTTCTCTTGAAGCTCTCTCGGGCCTGTAGCTCAGGGGTTAGAGCAGTCGGCTCATAACCGATTGGTCGTTGGTTCAAATCCAACCAGGCCCACCAATAAATTGAAACACTGTGAACGCAATTAAATAAAGCGTTTTCTTGACAAACCCGGAAATCTGTGTACAATCCACTCTTATAGTTAAATCCAATGAAATGTCTAGACCTTACTCTGTTTTGGGAAAACATATCGGCAATCCCGAAGACAATTGCTCTCCTGATGGAGAACAAGAGATTCTGATAGGAAGGAGGTGTATCAATGCGAAGGTTTCGGAGGTTTTGGAAAGGTTTATTGATGCATTCAAAATCATTGAGAGACATTTGAGTTTGGTTGGGCATGTTGTAACTGATTTAGCTGACATGGAATACGTATGTGAGGGAGTCCCAAATCATGTAAAGAGAGTTGTGAAAAGTATAACTAGTCAAGATCGTGATAATAGTGATTCTAACGAGGGAGTTATTGTGCGGTGTGAAGCTGTACAGGATAAAAATATTTATGATATTCTTGAAGAGGATGCTGAAGCACTGGAGAACATAAAAGCAGAAAGGTTGGAATTCCACGGCATAAATACAGTTAGGGATTTGCTTGATTCGATCAGGGCACTTGTTCTTGCTAATGAAGACTATTTTGCTAGAGGTGACAGTGATGGTCTTTTGACTTTTTTTAGTACTAATGCGAGATTTGTTTTTGACGATTCAAACAAACCATATTCTTATTGGTGTACCGAATTGGATGATAATACTCCGATTATCACTAGGGACAAATTCGTTTCCACGTGGAAAGATCTCAAGTCGGCTATT
>CAZBZZ010000047.1:0-7805 GCA_964496555.1 uncultured Candidatus Peribacteria bacterium | reverse complement strand
GCATCAGCGTCGACACCCTTCGAGGAGTAGGAGCAGCAGTCTTAATCATTCTCGGACTTTTCCTTCTCATCCCAAAACTCAATCAATTCTTCAAAAATCTAATCCCAGCTTTCGCTTCAAAACAAGACCCATCAAAAACAGGCTTCTGGTCAGGATTCTTCACAGGAGTTCCACTCGGATTAATCTGGACTCCATGCGCAGGACCAATCCTCGCAGCAGTCATTACCCTCACAGTCACATCAAGCGTAGGCTTCTTCTCATTCTTAATGATACTAGCATTCTCGCTCGGAACAAGTTTGGTAATGCTTTTAATCACCCTCGGCAGCCGCCGACTCCTAGAAAAAATTCGCACACTCAATCAATACACAGAAACAATCCAAAAAGTATTCGGTATACTCATCATCCTCACGGGACTCGCAATTGCATCAGGAGTAGACCGCTCAATCCAAACATTCATCCTAGACAACACTCCTGACAAATGGAATGAATTCCTCCAAAAATTCGAGAACAACGAGGTCATAAAAAAAGAATTGGAAAAAATCAAACCGAAACCAATGCCCAAAAAGCCAGAAAACACAGAGCCAACGATTTCGGACCAAGAACTACCTCCTCGAACTTTTCCTAGATTCGACACAGACACGTCCAAATCATTAATAGATCTCAACCAAATACTATCAGGAGGACCAGGCAAAGACGGCATTCCAGCAATCAACAATCCGGCTCTCATTAGCATCGAAGAAACAGACATCGAAGATGAGACCCTCGGCATTCTCGTCCAAATAAATTCAGAAAAACGCTTCTACCCATACAACATCCTAGTCTGGCACGAAATAGTAAACGACTCCATTGGAGACACCCAGTTCTCCGTAACTTTCTGCCCACTCTGCGGAACAGCCATCGTGTATGACCGCCAAGTCATGACCGAAGACAAAACCGAAATCTTAACTTTCGGAGTCTCAGGATTCCTCCACGAATCAAACCTATTAATGTACGACAAATCCACTGAATCTTTCTGGGCACAGGCCACTGGCCAAGCAGTAGTTGGCGAATACACCGGAACAAAACTCACCCGCTTCCCAATTCAACGCATCACATTCGCAGAACTCAAGAAAAACCATTCAGACGCCCAAGTAATGAGTGACAAAACAGGTTACTTTCGAGACTACAGTCGCTACCCATACGGCGATTACGATGAATCAGAAGCAATATATTTCCCAACATCCACAGAAAACACAACCTTCCACCCAAAAGAAATAATGTACGTCATCAACCTAGACGACACCTTCTACGCCCTCCCCCTCGAATCAATCCCTCAGGACACCACCACCCTCTCAAACCCACCCCTCACAATCACAAAAAAAGGCAGCGAAATCACCATCACTCAAAACGATGAGGTAATCCCTGGATTCTTTGAAATGTGGTTCTCTTGGGCAACACAACACGAAAAAGACGGCATCCTCTTAAACGAGTTCTAGCGCCATTCCTTCTTACAAACCTCTGTTTTTTGGTCCTTTTTAGAGGAGGAAAAAATTGAGGAAAATGTTTTGGTTACATTTTTGGGGATCATGATCCCCAAAAACTGAGCAGCTAAACATGTTTAGCTGCGAAGCTCTGTAACCAACATTTCCGAAAGCTTTTCCCCTCTAAATCCCAAACAACATAACTCCCCTAACAAACTCATACCCATTCAAAATCACATACCTCACAATCGAAGCATCAAACATATTCCCCAAAATAAAAATATCAAACAGCATAAATAACACAAAATATCTAAAACCCCTCTCCTGAAATCGCATATAAGCACGCCCCCATTTTTTAGGAACAATTAATCCCAAAATCTTCCCCCCATCAAGAGGCGGAACAGGTATCAAATTGAAGATCCCCCAGATAATTGAAAGGTCAAAAATCCACCACATTTGGTCCACAAGCAGCTCCGGAAGATGCCTTCCCGCATATTTCAACGGCAGTGCAATCAAAAACGCCAAAACAAAATTAGAAACAGGCCCAGCCAACGCAGTCAACGCACTATCACGCACTGGATTTTTAAAATTCCCAGGGTTCACAGGCACAGGCTTCCCCCACCCAAAATGAGCAACAACTAACATCAGAAACCCAACAATATCAAAATGCTTCCGAGGATTCAGCGACAATCTCCCATGCACTTTTGCGGTCGGATCCCCAAGATAATACGCAACCAAAGCATGACTTGCCTCATGCATCGGCAAGATCACTATTATTGCTATCAAAAAATGTATCCAGTCTGCAAAATTCATACGCACCACAGCCTACCACAAACCTGAAAAATATGATATAATTACCAGATGATAAAAATAGAAAAAAACAACGAAAAAGAAATCAAAACTTCTCCGGATTCTGTCGAATCTGAAGATCTTTTCAGCAACACTGACCTGAATAAACTCAGCGAAGAAACAACAGCCCCAGCCTCTTCCCCAGAAGAGGAAAGAAAAATCGAAACAATAAGAGATCTTCAATCCATGTCCGTTCCAGATCTAATCAAACTCGAAGACGAATTCGAAGGAGTTCTCCTTTATGCATTCACAGACATTTCAAATAAAAACGAAAAAATAGATCTATCAAATTGGAAAACGCCAAAAGCCCCTGAAGCAGGAACAAAACTAACAGTAAACTTTTTGGGCAACTACGCAGCAGAATGGGATGTCGGTGCAGCTGACATTCTCCATCCGTCAATAAGAAACATTTCTGTATACACAAACGGAGATCCAAACAGAAGCCGTACAAGCAACCAAAGAGTAGGCCTCAAAGGCCGAAACAAAAAAGGAAACGGCTTTTTCGACACAGGAGGATACATTCCAATTTTCTCAAACGACGTAATTATAATAGGAGAACCAGACGAAGAATTTGCAAAAGAATTTGGAGGTCCACTCACAGACGAACTTTATTCAAAATATGACAAAAAATACGCAAAAAAGGATCAATCTTTCATGTCAGCACTTCCACCAGAAGCACCAATATCTAAACCGAACATTTCTCAAGATCAAGTATTAAGCCTAACAGAAAAAATGCGCACATCTCCAGTCGGAAACAGAGTCGCACGAATAGCAAAGATCTTTGCCGAAAAAAAATTATACAAACCAAAACACTGCTGGAACTGGGCAGAAACAGTCTTCAAATACGCACGCGCAAAACGTGGACACTCGGTATACAACTACAAAAAAGACCGAGGCGGATACGTCGGCCGATACTGCGGCGACAGACACGCAAAACCCCACCACATCGCTCAAATGGCCCCAGGAGACTGGATTTATTACAACAACCACAACACATCATCTGCCCATGGGAATCACAGCGCAATATTTCTTGGCTGGGAAAACAAAAGCCGTCTAATAGGAAAAGTAGCAAGCGGAAGCTCAAGCAATCGCGGAAAAATTCACAAAGTAAACTTCAGAAAATACCCGATCACACATATTGCAAAGACTCGGGAGATTTAAAACACCAAATCCAACCCCTCCCCAAAAACTCCATCTTTTTTCATCTGCTCCTTAATTTCACGAACCCGAGAAAAATACTCCTCCTTCGAATATTGTTCATTCAAAATACAATATTTTTTGTACTTCAAACCAAAGCACCCAAAACAATGCTCACAATCAAAGCAATACATCAAATATTCACAATCCGTACAATTCGCACACCAATACATGAAGTTACAATTATACAAAGTTGAATTCTCCATACATCCATAACACAATTCGGACTTATTAAACGCACAACAATCCACACAATCTTTATCCTCCTGAGAATCATACATATAAAAACAATCCTCCAAATCATGAACCTTAAAAACATAATACGAATCCTTTGAGCCAACTATATAATTCCCAAAACAATTCTCCTGATTCAAAGCAGTCAAAGCAATCCGCGGAGTCTCGCGTTGAAGCTTCTCATGACGCACCTCATCCAAACCTTCCTCACGCAACTTCGGCAAACGCTCTTTATATTCCTCCTCACTCAACTGCTCGTTATACACACAAAACTTTTTCTTCCTCAAACCCACACATCCAAAACAATCCTTGCACCCCTTCAAATCATAACCATACCAACAATCCGTGCAATTCTCACAATCCTGCGAACCAACACACCCATAACATCCCTCCAAATCCAACGAATCATAGCAAAGCTCACATTTATTACAGTATGAAATATCCACACAATCCTTGTCCCACCGCGAATCAAACGAATACATACAATCCTCCGTCAATCTGTTATTAAAACAAAGATAGCCATTTTTGCATCCATCAAGCTGATCACAATAATCCGAATTATCAGATTTCCAAACATGCACCGACAAATGCGGCTGCGCCTCTTTCAACTTTTTTAAATCATCAAAAAAACTCATGGCTAAATGTTAACATAGAACCAACGAAATCTCATACCTTCTTCTTGTCCTTCAACCCAAGAAACAAAATCGATACTAAAATAACCCCAGCAGCAGTTAACTGATATGCAACATTAATAGTATATAAATCAGCGAAATACCCAATGAATGGCGCCACCAAAGCCACTCCCATTTGCCTCGAAAAATTAACCAACGAATTCACAGTCGCCCTTTTGCTCGAGCTCACTTCCCTATTCACAACATCATCAATAATAGGCCCCCTCAAACCATAAAAGAACGCCGGAAAAACCATGAAGCCCGCAACCAACCACCATTTATCCATAAAAGTAGAAGTCAAAACAAATCCTCCCGCCGTCGCAACAGACAAAAACAAAACCCATCTCTCATTCATCTTCTCCGACACCCAATGAGAAAAATAAAATCCAAGCGAAGCCAGAGTAAAAGTCACGGCAGCCATATAACCGAAATAAACCAACGGCACCCCTTTAAAATTATAAAAAATAGCCCTCATCATATGAGTCGTCTCGCTAAACCCAACCAACGCAAACCCAATCACCGCAATCAAAATCAAATTCCTGCTATCGAAAAGAATCCGCGACGAATCCTTCATCTGTTTCGCAATATTTCGATGATCCTCTTTCTCATATTTTGGCTCCCTCAATCCAAAAGTAAAAAGCAATGAAATCGCAACCGGAATAAAAGTCAGTAAAATTGGAAACCTCAACGAAACAAGAGCCATATACCCCCCAGCCACAGAACCAATCGCCGCACCAACCATCCACATCACTCGATATAAACCATTAAATTTCTTAAATTCCCTCTCCCTTCCCTCTTCAGCCAAAGAATCATAAATAAACGAAACATCCGTCCCACTTTCCAACGCCGATGCCAACGCCCAGAAAAAAGAATAAGTCAAAAACATTCCAAGACTTCCCCCCACATACAAAAACCCAAGCCCCAAAAGGAAAATTGCAAACGCAATCCGAATCGTCCCCACCCTCCCAAACAAATCAGCAATCGCCCCAGTCGGCACCTCCAACAAAACCGTCAAAACAGACCTCACTGCATATATCAACGCAACATTTTGCAGAGTAAAAAGCTCCTGTTCAAAATACAACGCAACTACCGGAAGAAAGAAAATAATCCCTCCAAAAAACTGCGCCGCAAAGAGAAAGCTGATATTTCGGGATTTGAAAAGAGTTTTGGTGAGCATAGTAGGAGCATTCTACACGGCCAGACCTAAGTCGTAAACAAAACCGTATCCTCCTCTCCGTATGCAGATTCCGGCATCATCCCATATTCCCCATCCCGTCTCATCTGTTCCTTAATCTCCGCAACCTTTTCTTCATATTCAAATCTAGATTCAAATTGCTCATTCAAAATACAATACCTCCTTCTCTGCAAAGCCACACATCCAAAACAATCATGACAACTATAACAAAGCTCGCAATACTCAAGATTCGAAGAATCAATACAAGTCATCGGACAAAAATTACAATTCGTCGTATTCACATGCCCCATGCATTGATAGCACAACTCACACCCACCCATACAAAAACAATCCACGCAATCCTTGCACGCATACGCCTCGGTCACATACTGAAGATCCCACCCATCCTGAACATCAAAAGACGCATACGCATTCTTTGAATTCCAAATATAATCTCCGATTGAATTCTCAGACTTTAATTGCCTTGAATACAAAACAGGCACCTTCAACCGCACTGCCAAAAACTGCTCCCGAACCTTCCCTTGAACCGATTCATTTGTATCAGCCAAAAACTCTTCCCTTAACCTAGGGACCCGCTCCCTGTACTCATCTTCAGAAACTTGTTCATTGAATATGCAAAACCTTTTCCGACGCAATCCCGCACACCCAAAACAATCCCTACACCCCTTCAAATCAAACCCAAGAAAACACGAATCACTCCCCTCCCCATCCTGCAAAAACTGACAATCATAACACTTAACACAATCCAAACACTGAAAACAAAGCTGACACTTCTCACAAAACGAACAATCCACCATATCTTTCGACCGATTCACCCACTTGCAATACATCGCATCCTCACACCCATCACTCCCAAAACAAAGATACCCGTTCTTGGTACCATAACACTGATTCACATAGTCACTATTTACACATTTAGGATTAATCAAGGCTACCCTTGGCACCCTTTTTCGCAATTCATAAAATTTCTCTAAAAAAGTCACGTCAAAATTCTAACAAATCCCTTCTAATTAACCAACTTTTACTCTAAAATGCAGGCCTGGTTGTCCCTGACCCCAGAACTATGCCCAAACCCCTACCCGAAAACTTGCTTGCCAAGAATAAAAAGGCATTCCACGACTACGAAGTGTTAGACACACTGGAAGCCGGCATACAATTAACAGGGCCAGAAGTAAAATCTTGCCGAGAACACCGGGTAAACCTGAAGGGATCGTTCGTCCAAGTCCACAACGGAGAAGCATTCGCCGAAGGAATTCACATATCTCCATACAAACACGCACGCAAGGAAGACCAAAAAGAAACACGCAGTAGAAAACTACTATTCCACAGAAAACAAATAGACAAACTCGACTCTCACGCAAACGAAAAAGGAATAGCGATCGTCCCAATAGAGCTTTACCTCAAGGGCAGTCTCATTAAACTTAAAGTCGGAATCTGCCGAGGTAAAAAACTTCACGACAAAAGAGCCTCTCTCAAGAAAAAAGCAATCGACCGCGACATCGCCAAAGCTACATCTAAAAAAATTCGGGGGAATTAACCGCCTGTCCGCCTAACCAAACCGTAATGAAAAACCCACAGAACACATACAATCACCTAGTAAGCCTACTTAAAAAATATTTTGCAGAAGCTGGATACAAAAAAGCAGTCCTAGGACTTTCTGGAGGAGTAGACTCTGCCCTCACACTCAAAATAGCAATCGACGCACTCGGAGAAAACAACGTCGTAGCGGTACTCATGCCTGAATACGGAGTCACTAAAGATGAAAACACAATCCACGCAAAACGACTCGCTCAATTCCTACACGTCCGCCAATTCATGGTCCCAATCAACAAATACCTGATGGACCTACTTCAACTTCCTTGGAAACCATCTGAACTTGCACAAATCAACACAAAAGCCCGCGCCCGCTCAATCATTTTATATAACTATGCAAACACCGAACGGGCCCTCGTCCTCGGAACTTCAAACAAATCTGAACTACTCCTCGGATACGGAACAAAATACGGAGACCTAGCAGCAGACGTATTGCCACTCGCAGGGATATACAAAACAGATGTAGTTGCCCTAGCTGAGAACGTAGGACTCCCAGATGAAATCACGCACAAAACCCCAACCGCAGAATTATACAAAGACCAAACCGACGAACAAGAACTTGGAGCACCATACCACCACATCGATCAGCTTTTGGAAAAACTCGAC
>CAZBZZ010000046.1:0-7939 GCA_964496555.1 uncultured Candidatus Peribacteria bacterium | reverse complement strand
CCACCCCACCTTAAAAAAACATTTCTAAAATAAAACCCTTCCCTTAAAATCAGCGGGGAAGTTTTTTTTAATCTCACATCCAAAATCCCCACACTCTCGCGAAAAAAGACGCCTCTCCCCCATCTTCTTCCACATATTCTCAATCCTCACAGCAGGTGCAGTCACCGGCAATGGCAATCCATACCTCTTATAAAACTTCAATTCAGGCCCAATGAACCGGAACTTCCGCCCACTCTCCTCACAAATATGCACTCCATCTCCATCACCCCCCTCTACCACAACCTCATCTTCATCCAACCACTTCCACCCTCGCTCACGAACCTCCTCATCGCCGAGAGGATAAAACCTCTGGGCCATCGTCACGTTATAAGGGAACGGGGAATATTTAGCAGGGAAAAACTCTCCCCACTCTCCAGTCTCCCGCATATGCTCAACTATCCGCGCCCGCAAACCCTCATACTCTTCACGCCCATACTTTTTGTTCAAAATACAATATTGCTGATTTTTCAAACCAGCACACCCAAACAAATCCCTACAACTCCGGAGCTCCAAACAATAATAAATATCCCTAGAAAACCACGCCAACTGCGAGCAAACCTGCCCATACCCCTTAGGACCCGCATGAATACATTCATACATCATCTCTCCTTCATAAATATTCACATCATAACAATCCCTCGAAAAATGAATATCAGAGCAATATCTGCAATCCCTACAATTGTCCACCCAATACGAATCCTTCACATTCTTGCAATTCGACAAATAATCGCCAGAACAATCCTCCACATTAATCAAAGTCCCAGCTGGAAAAGGCTGTCCCTCCAAAAACTCAGAGAACCGCTCGCGCGCTCGCTCAAGCGCCTCACGCGACCCATCAAAAACCTCTTTCCACGCAGCCTCTAACTCACTCTTCGAAACTTTTTTATTAAAAATATGATATTCCTTCTGCCTCAAATTCGTACAAAACAAACAAT
The DNA here is from genome assembly GCA_964496555.1 of uncultured Candidatus Peribacteria bacterium. Taxonomy (GTDB): domain Bacteria; phylum Patescibacteriota; class Gracilibacteria; order UBA1369; family LOWO2-01-FULL-3; genus JABILX01. The sequence goes on along the minus strand of CAZBZZ010000046.1, from coordinate 6,965 downwards.
GCTTGCATCCCTTACAATTCATCAAAACTGCAAAGCATCAAAATCATCAGCCTTGAAACAATCATCACAATAAGTAACCAATTCGAGCTCAGGAGGAAACCAAGACATCACATTCTTCCCACACTTATCACAACCCCTCATATAGAAGTCCTTTCCCCTCCAAGCCCATCTCCGACGAGCCCGCTCGTCAGGACACAGAGAAGAAGCCGGAACTCCCATCTTTTCATAAAACTCCAGATCTGCATCTGTAACGTCAAATTCCCTACCTGAAACAACGCAAACTTTATTCATAAGCATCGATCATGATACCACACTAACCAGCAAACCTGATCCGAATCATTCTTTCGTCATATCCATCTTCCTCAGCAGGCGCATCACCCACAACATAGATTTTGAACCCTTTTGCTCTTAAATCAGCATCTTTTGTCATAGCATCAATCATCCCATCAATCATTGAAAACCTATCCTCCACCTCCTCATAATCCGAACCATCCGACTCATACGCAATAGCGTTATCACACACCAGATTTACCATTTGCCGCCAAGCAAGCTTCTTCCCAAAAAGATCAGCCAAACGACACACAGACCTTTCATAATTCCCTTTGACCTTTTTAAAATCTACCTCATCATCTACCTCATCATCCACAGGCTTTTCAAGCCTCAACACAGAATCAGCCTCACCCAAAATTGCCATTCCATTTCTGATAAAGATTTTCAAGCCCATATCACTCAAAATCCATTGATTAGTATTTGCAATCAACTTTTTAACGCCACCTTTATACTCTGCAATAACATCATCCCCTTCCAATATAGAAATTCTCTCTCCATACGGCTGATCAACAAGCAATTCCAACAATTTAGTACTAGTCGAACCCTTTTTTGCCCTCGTTTCAAGGAATTCCAATACAAACATTTTTATAATTTCAAATTCCTCAGTCGCCCCATCCACAACCTCCACATTCTTAGAATCAAGCCTAACCCCATCTTCCTCACCACTAAAACTTAAACCTGGATCTCCAATTCTATGATTCAAAAATGAAGAAAGTCCCTCATTAGGAACTTCACCAATCTCACCTTCAAAAATATCCCTAACTTTATCAAAAGTAGCTCTACTCGTGTCAAGAATTGACTTCAACAACTCCCTTTCCGGAGTTTTCTGATCAAATTTAACTGCCATTTTACGAACCTCCATCTTAACAGCCATTTGCAAAAGAGTAATTCTCTCACGAATCTCCTCTACACTGAGCTCCTTAATTGATTCAACAGAATCCGTCATAACAGCACACAAATTTAAATATAGGGGAAAACAATACATACCTTCATAGTTTTGTCAAAGGTAATCGTTAATCTATAACTAGACATATAGACCCATTCGATCTGCCCCCCCCTTAAACCCCTTGACATTTTGCGCAAAATAGGGCAAAATAGGCATCTCGTAACCTAATACAAGCAAATGGGAAACGGATCAAAAACACCAAGGGACTGGCAAGACATACATGCTATTTGGGATGGAAGTATGAAAGACTGTCTCGAAGGAGACTGCCCCACACCTTGTTGTGTCAGAAAAATGATGCCTATTCATGATGAACGAAGAGATTACCCATATATGACAACTTTTACTAACAATGCCGAAAGAGATTTTGCAAATGCCCAATACCCAACATTAGATGCTCTTAGAATCAGAGTAGTTGAAAAACTCGCCATGATCCAACACGCACAAGGAACCGATATAAACAGAACTCTTCTCGTAAACAACTGCATAAATCCACGTACATACGAATGTGAATTCAAAGACCGAGACCCAATAGGTGGCCCCCCTCTACCCTGCAAAATAGCCCCACTATCACTTTCAGCCTCAAGCCCAATAACCTTCCCAGATTGCCCTCAAGTTCTGCTTATAGCACAAGACCCCGAAGTAATAGATGCAATAGCAGCAATCAGAAAAAGAATGGGATTTGACGATCCAGGCCAACCTGAAGAGGAATCTACAGAAACATGGCTAAAAAACCTCGCCATTAGTATCGCTCAGATAGAAAAAAAGCAGCGATAGCCCCCCCACTATCAACTGCCCTTTTTTTAACAAGTCAAAGTCTACACCCAGGTTGTCTTTCTTTTCATTTTCAACGCCTCTACAAGAGAACCAAGAGCAGCAAGCATCAACACAAACATTATAAGCCAACCAACAAGAGGGATAAGACACAAAATTTCAGATAAGAACACACCAAGCAAAACAACCTTCCAGTCTACGCTAACCTTTTTCGCCTTTTTGAAATATTTAACAACCAAGGCTCCAAGCAAAATCCCAACCAACACCTTAGCAAACATCAAATGAACCACATAAATCACTCCAAGAAGTCCTCCCAAAAATGATCCCAAAACAGTAATCAACAACAAAATTGCAATTATCGGCACAACAACCAAGAAGATCAATCCCCTTCCACAAGAAGGCCAGAAATTATCTGCAGAATGTTCAACCAAAGATCGGATACCTTTTTCAAACAACCAAACCAAAATCAAAGCAGTAACCAAAACAATCAAAAACTTCATCGCTTTAGCAATCAAAACTCCCTTCAAAAGATACTTATCAAAATCATACTTTTCAACTTGATCAAAAACAATTTCTCCTCTCACAACAGCACCTTCAGCCATATCCACTTCATTCGGCGATTTATAAGTAAAGTTACCATTCAAAACAGCTCCTTCACTCAAAGTGACCTGCTCTGCAGTCACCTCTACATCACCATTGAAAGTCCCTCCAACCAAAAGTTCTCCACCAACCATCTTGAATTCACCGTCAACAACACCATTCATAAACACAGTTCCAGCCGCAACAACAACATCTCCAACTACATGAGAAGACGCCGAAACTTTCAACATCCCAGTCGCAACAAGAACATCTCCGGCAACATCGCCAGACAATTCAATTTGACCAGCAGCCCCTCGGACATCATCCTGAACATCTCCATAAACAGCCACATCTCCACCAGCAACCAACAGATCACCAGTCACCATTCCATTCATATCAACCATTCCTCCAGCAGCAACCAAATCACCAAAAACAGAACCAGCAATATCCACACCTCCACCAACAGCATACAAATCATCATTTACCACATCAAGTCCAGCCAAAACATAGGACTCCTCAGCCTCAAACTGTCCAGCAAAAGCCATTGAAGCATTTACTAAAACAAGAAAAGAAACCAGAAACAAAGATAGAAATCTTTTCATAACAACAAGGTTAAAATTTATTTTATATTTAAAATTGCCTCCTTGCGATCATCCGAACCGAAGACATAACTTCCTGCAACCAGAACATCAGCACCAGCTTCTTTCGCCACGCGTGCCGTTTCTGCATTCACCCCTCCGTCCACTTCTATTTCATAAGCAAGCTTCCCTCCAGACGCCTCACGTTGAGCCTTGAGCCACTCAATTTTTGGCATCATATCCTCCATGAATTTTTGTCCACCAAACCCGGGCTCAACAGTCATCACCAAAACCATATCCGAAAAAGGCAAAGCTTCCTCATATTGCTCAATTGGCGTCCCAGGCTTAACTGTAAATCCAGCCTTCACTCCTCGAGCTTGAATCTTTTTCAAACAATCAATAAGTGCTTTAACTGAACCAGCCCCACCTCCACACGCTTCAGCATGTACAACAATATAATCCTGCGAAATCTCACGATCAGAAGCCGAAGCCAAAGCGTCAGCAAACGGATCAACATACTTCTCCGGATTCTCAATCATAAGATGCACATCCAAAGGCGCCTTCACAGAAGCCGCCAACGATTTCACAACAGGCACTCCAATAGTAATATTTGGCACAAAATGTCCATCCATCACATCTACATGAACAAGTTCAGCGCCATCAGCCAAAACACCAGAAATATCTTCCTGAAGCCTCCCAAAATCCGCTGATAGTATCGATGGTGCAATTTTTACAGAATTCATAGTTTTTAATTGTTATTTATTTTGCCGGCAAACTCCCGGCAAAAACCATCACCCCTCCATCTTCCCCACTCTCCTAACATGCCTCTCTTGATCCTCCTCAAAATCAGTCGCCACAAACTTATCCAAAATAGACTTCGCCTTCTCAAGCTCAGTAGTCCTTCCACCAAGAGTAAGAACATTCGCATTATTATGCCTTCGACTCATCTCCGCCATATTCTCATCAGTCGCAACGGTCGATCGAATACCTTTGAATTTATTAGCAGCCATTTGCATTCCAATACCAGTCCCACAAACCAAAACTCCTTTCGCCCCCGGATTACCCAAAACTTTCTCGGCAACCTCACGTGCAATATCAGGATAATCAATTGCATCCTCAGAAAAACATCCCAAGTCAGTAACGTCATGACCAGTAGCCTTCAAATGCTCAGACAACTGTCCCTTCATCTCATAGCCCCCATGATCTGAACCGATATATAACTTCATTATTTTGTTGTTAAAAATGCTTTAGTAACAGATTTGTCTGTATGAACACTCTCAATCACACTCGCAAGAAGCGGAGCGATAGAAAGAACTTTCAACCCTTTGAATTGTTTTTCTTTTGGTACTGGAATCGAATTCGTCACCACAACTTCCGCAAACCCAGCCTTCTCCAATCTCTCTGCAGCCGGATCAGAAAACACAGGATGAGTCGCAGCCAAATAAACATCTTTGTTCGCACCACCCGCCAACAACGCTTCCTTCGCCGCACAAACACTTCCTCCCGTATCAATCATGTCGTCATACAAAAGACATGTCTTTCCATCCACGTCACCAACCACATGAGTCACTTCCGACACATTGTGATCAGGTCTTTGTTTATGAATTATAGCCAATGTAGCACCAATCAAATTTGCAAAAACCTTAGCAGCTTTTGCACCACCAGCATCAGGAGCAACAACAACCAAATCTTTCAACTTTTTCTCCTGAAAATATTCAACAAACAATTTTTCAGAACTCACATTGTCCATTGGGAAATCAAAGAATCCTTGCTCTTGATCACTATGCATATGCATCGCTATCACATGATCAGCTCCTGCCGAAGAAATCAAATCAGCAACTAGCTTTGCAGAGATAGGTTCCCGAGGAGTAGCTACACGATCTTGCCTCGCATAAGCATAATGAGGCATCACAACGTGCAACCTTCCAGCAAAAGACCTCTTCAAACTATCAAGTATTACAAAAAGTTCCATCAAGTCTTCATTCACACTCGCAGTCGCAGTCTGAATTACAAAAACATCCGCACCGCGGATAGTATTCTCAGATTTCGCATACACTTCCCCACAAGCAAATCGCTTCAAGATCATTGGCTCAACATCAGTCTTCAGCTGTTTCGCGATCTCAGCCGCAAGCTCAGGGTGAGATGACCCTGAAAAAATTTTTATTGGAGTATCTTTAGTCATAGGTGATGGGTTTGAATTTGGATATTATTTTGCACCGATCGAAGGCTTTTGTCAAGCCCTCAGTCTTAAACCTAATTGGAATAAGCCCTGTGCACAGATTTTATATCATATTTTAAACGATTCAACATCTCCCGGGACTTGCCAAAACCCAGGATCAGGCGTACAATATTCGCCTGACAAAACTACGCTATGGATATCATTAAAAAACTAAAATCAGCCCTCGGAAATTCTGGTCTCCAAGAAGATGAAATACTCTTCTACATCAACGTGCTCAAAAAACCAGGGAACTCAATATACGACACAGGAAAGAAAAGCAACCTCCCAAAAGACCGAGCATACAAAGTAGCAGAATCACTAGAAACCAAAGGTTTAATCTCAAGAAACCACCAAGGACTTCAGGCAAATTCCCTAGATTCATTCACAGAATCACTCTATTCAAAAGGCCGCCAATTCTACCACACAGCAGATTCACTCAAAGAAGTTAAACCATTCATCAGATACCTATCCCTCCCCGAAGACGAAACAGTAATACAAACCTTCTCTTCAGACCAAATGGGAGAAAACTGGGTAGATCTCTCGTACATGAATTGGGAAACAGTCCTAGCATACGGGAACTTCGAACTAATGGTTGAAACCATGGGAGGCCATCCAGATCGCGAATTCATGTCTAGAAGAGTCAAAAGAGGGAAAAAGGCATTCCCAATCTTCAGCCGCATAGGTGAATATACAAAGGACCAAATTCTTGCCCGCGATAACCAAGAACTCCGCCAATCCAAAGTCCTAAGAACAAAACAACTCCAAGACACATGGATCACTCTTCTTCCAGACCAAGACACTCTGTCTGTCTGGCTCAAAGATAAAAAAGGCATCATCAAAGGCGCAACAATCAAAAACCCTCTGATATGCAAACTCCACGAAGACCTCTTTAACCACTTCGATGAAATCGCAGAAACAAGCTACAACCCAAACGCAACGCCAAATTTCCTCGAAAAATAGAAAAATCTCCTGACCTGTTAATTGCTCCAAATTAGCCCTTTTTTGAAGAAACCCGCTACGAAAGATAGCCTATTACCATGGACTATCTTCTCGCATATCAACATTTGAGAGACACCAAACCCCGGCAAGCAATTGCTCAAATTCAGCATGTGAATTCCGCATTCTGCAATTACGTCGACAAAGTAAAAGACTGCTACTTAATAACAAGCGCATGGGACTGCGAACGTTGCTTCTACGGCAGAAACCTCCACGCCAACCTAGACTGCACCGACTGCATAGACGTCCACGAATCAGAACTTTGCTACGACTCAGTCGGTCTCAAAAACTGCTACAACTGCAACTACTGCCTCGAATGCGAAACCTGCGTAGAATGCGAATACACAGCCGAATGCAAATCATGCCAAAACTGCTTCCTCTGCACTAATCTCCGCCACGCCAAACACCACATTCTCAACAAACCATACCCAAAAGACGAATACGAACAACTCGTAAAAAACCTGAAAGAACAAAACGTCGCCAAACCCGGATTCCTCCTCCATCAACTCGACCAACTCCGCCTCCAAAGCCCACAAGTCGCAACCCA
>CAZBZZ010000045.1:0-8092 GCA_964496555.1 uncultured Candidatus Peribacteria bacterium | reverse complement strand
ATCGCAAGAATTTCTCGGTGAATAGCAATCATGGCCTCTATGAATTTATCCAAATGAGCCTTTGTCTCACTTTCTGTTGGTTCAACCATCAAAGTTCCTGGGACAGGGAATCCCATTGTTGGTGCATGCCATCCAAAGTCTGCTAGTCTTTTTGCAATATCCTCTGCTGTTACTCCTTTAGATTTTAAATATTGTTGTGGATCTATAATACATTCATGTGCGACTAATCCGTTTTCGTCTGTATATAGAGTTGGGAATTCATCCTTCAATCTCTTTGATATGTAATTTGCATTTAGTATGGCTACTTCAGTCGCTTTTTTTAATCCGTCAGGACCCATCATTTTCAAGTACATCCATGCAATTGGCAGGATTGAAGCACTTCCCCAAGGGGCAGATGAAATAGGTCCAACTCCTTCTTCACCTCCTGTTTTGACTATTGGGTGTGTCGGCAGATGTGGTGCTAAGTGTTCAGCAACCCCAATAGGTCCGACTCCTGGGCCTCCACCTCCATGAGGTAGACCAAAAGTTTTGTGCAGATTTAAGTGAATAACATCAGCTCCATATTCGCCTGGGCGAGCATATCCTACTTGAGCATTCATGTTTGCACCATCCATATAAACTTGTCCTCCATGCTTGTGAATGATGTCACACATGTCTGTGATGCCTGATTCAAAGACACCACTTGTAGATGGATATGTGACCATAAGTGCTGCTAGGTTGTCTTTGTATTTTGCTGCTTTGGCTTTTAAGTCATCGACATTAACATTTCCTTTCTCATCACAATCAACTTCTACAAATTCCATACCGGCCATCGTTGCACTCGCTGGATTGGTTCCATGAGCTGTATGAGGAATAAGACATACATTTCTGTGTCCTTCTTCTCGAGATTCGTGATACTCTTTTATGACAAGGAGTCCTGCGTATTCTCCTTGTGAACCTGCATTTGGTTGCAAAGAAACATCTGCAAATCCTGTGATTTCAGCTAGCCAAAATTCTAAATCATTAATCATCATGTGATATCCATCGGTTTGTTCGCTTGGTGCAAATGGATGAATGTTTGCAAATTTTGGCCATGTGATTGGAGCCATTGTAGAGGTCCCTGAGTTTTTCATCGTACATGAACCTAGAGGTATCATTGATCTGTTGAGTGATACATCCATATCCCTAAGTTTTGTGATATACCTCAACATCTCTGTTTCTGAGTGATGTGAATTGAATATAGGGTGTGTCATGAATTTTGTTCCTCTAGCCATAGACTCCTCAAAGTCTCCGTCCTCAGATGCTAATAAGTCTTGTGCTCTTGGTATCCCCTGTTCTTTTCCGTGAAAGATGTATAGTAAGTCTGATATGTCTTCCAATGTTGTATCTTCCCCAATTGATATACCAAGTGCATCATCATGAATGCGAAGATTTATTTTTTCTTGATCCGCAAGATCGAGGATTCTCTTCTGTTCCTCTTTTGGCACTGGAATCTTGAGCGTATCGAAAAATTGAGTGTCTGGCACTTGATATCCAAGTTGTTTCAGTCCGGTCGCTAGAGTTTTTGTCAGTCTATGGATTTGTTCTGTGATCGCTTTCAGTCCTTCTGGGCCGTGATAGACTCCATACATTGAAGATGCTACAGCAAGTAACACTTGAGAAGTACATATGTTGCTTGTAGCTCTCTCTCGTCTTATGTGTTGCTCACGCCCTCCCATTGCGAGTCTGCGAACTGGTTTCCCATGTGAATCTATCGTAGTTCCAACTAGTCTTCCCGGCATTTGTCTTAGGTATTTTTTTCTTGTTGCAAAATATGCTGCGTGTGGACCTCCGAATCCCATTGGAGTTCCAAGCCTTTGAGTACTACCAAGAGCAATATCAGCATCTAATTCTCCTGGAGATTTGAGTTTTGTTAATGCTAAAGGATCTGTAGCCATGATAGTGAGGACTCCTTTTTCTTTAGCTTTTCTGCAGATTTCTTCAGGGTTGTTTACCTCACCATCTGTATTCGGATATTGGACTAATACTCCACATGCATCTGCTGTTGGCTCTAGTTTGTCTGGGTCTTGTACTATCACTTCTATTCCCATTGGCTTTGCTCGTGTCTTCACCAACTCTATAGTTTGAGGATGACAGTCACTTGCTACAAAGAATTTGTGAATCCCTTTGTCCCTCTTCCCGTTTTTAATACGGTGAGTCATTGCCATTGCTTCTGCTGCTGCAGTTCCTTCGTCGAGTAGTGATGCATTTGCGACTTCCATGCCTGTCAAATCAGTGACCATAGTTTGAAAATTCATGAGAGCTTCAAGCCTACCTTGAGAAATTTCAGCTTGGTATGGGGTGTATGCCGTCAACCATCCCGGATCTTCTAAAATGTTTCTCAAAATCACTGATGGAGTTATGGTTCCGCTGTATCCCATTCCTATATATGAGCGTCTCTCTTCGTTGCGATCAGCAATCTCTTGTAGCTCCTTTAGAGCTGAAACTTCAGTAACAGCTTCTGGAAGGTTGCCTGACATCCTACTATTTCTTATCTCCTCCGGAATGACCGCGTCCATCAAAGCCTCTAAAGAATCAAATCCTAGATATTCAAGCATGCTCTTAATTTCTTCTGGGGATGGGCCAATGTGGCGATCTGCGTACCTTCCTAGTGTTCTATTAACACCAGTTCTGGTTTCATCTACGTGTTGGTCTGGAGATTCTGTATATTCGGAAGCTTCACCCGCGTCAATTTCGCGAGGGGTTTGTGAGAGTTCTGTGGTCGATTCTGGATGGTCTATTGGAGGTTGTTCTGTTTCTAGTTCAGGTGCTTTAGGCGTTTTTTTGTCCCCGCCTTCAGGAGTTTTCACTGGAGACATAGTAATAATTTTAATGACTGAAACCAAGGTTTGATAAACAAACAATGGAGCTCATGGTACAAATTTTCTCATGGTCTTGTCAAACTTTTAAATTGGAAGGGTTTAACACCTATTCATCCACTGATGACTCGGATATCTTTTCAAGTATTCCTCTGAAGTTTTTTTGTGGATTTTGTGCCATATCATCCCCTCTCTTGCTCCCACTATTGCGGACAGAGCGCATCTGCATAAAGATGGGTCATCCTTGAGCAAGAGTTCGGTGAATACTTCGTATGGATCACGTTTCATAAATTCATCGGCATCTTTGATTCCGATTTTACGCAGTTTTGCTGCAATTTTTTTACCGATGTTTGGGAGGGATTCTAGTGGCTTTGGTTGGGTGGGCATGTTGGGATGTTACGAAGGAACAATAGTAGTTCCTCTACCCTCTGTCAAAGCTTCGTATCCACCGTCGAGTGGGCCTACCCATGCTGTGTTTTCTGTTTCATCTACAAATCTACGAACAGCGGCTGCTTTTGGGCCCATGCTTCCGCCAGGAAGATCTGCGTCCATCTGGGCAAGCTCTGCTGCTGTTATTTCTGGGATTGGTTTGACCGAAGTATTTCCTCTTTGTTTTTGCTTAAAATCTCCTGGCTCGTATATTCCGTCTTCTGCTGTGAAGATCGCTAACATTTTGATTTCTAGAAGGATGGAAGCCAATGCTGCGGCTGCATCTTTATCAATCACTGCATCAACCCATACTATTGATCCATCTGGTTTAAGAATAAAAGGAACTCCTCCTCCTCCAACACAAATTGTTATAATTTCGTTATTGATCAACAATTCGATACCATTAATTTCCTCTATCCCAACAGGTTCAGGAGATGGAACTACTCTTCGGAAAGGCCTTCCTTTTGGCCCGTCGATCCTTTCTTCTATATCCCATCCATACATTGTTTCCATTTTTTTAGCCTCATCTCTATCCATGAAGTCCCCTACAGGTTTTGCTGGATTCTTAAAGGCCTCGTCATTTTCATCTACTCTTACTTGTGTTCCTACCTCTACCACTTTTCCATGTAAGGAAGGGTCCACATTAACTACTTGTTTTGCCATACTTGTCCCTATAGCTCCCTGACTACTAGCCACTGAGTTCCTCAATGGGACGGGGTGCATGTTATGTGGATTTTTCATCGCAATGTTACTGCGTAGGTCCATCCATCCTACTTGAGGACCATTTCCATGAACTACCAGTATTTGTGATACCAATTGCCTAATAGCAGCTATGCTTTCAGCTGCTCTTGTCATAGCATTTTCCTGTGCTTCTACGGTGTTTCCATCTGGCCCTTTTCCTTTCAAGGCGTTTCCACCGTAAGCTAGTGTAATTGAATCTGGAAGAGTTGTTGTACTCATAAAATTTTGTTAAAAAAATGGAGATTAGAATATCTCAGACTTTTGTTTCAGTCAAATCTTTCAAAAATCCTACTGCGTGTGCTAGAATTTTCCTGATATAAATTAATTTTATTGTTATGAAACTTTTCTTAGACTCAGCTCTGATCAACGAAGTCCGCGAGGCGGCTGGTTGGGGTATCATCGATGGCGTCACTACAAATCCTAGCCTTATAAAGAAATCTGGACGGGATTTTAAAGAAGTTATTAATGAAATTTGTGAGGTTTTGCCTGAAGGGGCAATCTCAGCAGAGGTTCTCTCAGAGGACGCTGAGGGCATGCTTCGCGAGGCGCGCGAATTTGCTGCTTGGAAGCCGAATATAGTGATCAAGATTCCTATGACTGATGAAGGGATCAAGGCTGTTAAGGTTTTGAGCGGAGAAGGTATCCGTACGAATGTCACGTTGATCTTCTCGGCAAATCAGGCTCTACTAGCAGCGAAGGCTGGAGCTACGTATGTCAGTCCTTTTGTCGGGCGGCTCGATGACAATGGACAAGATGGGATGGCTCTGATCTCGGAGGTTGTGCAGATGTATATGAATTATGGATTTGAGACGGAGATTATTGTTGCGAGTGTTCGTAGTCCAATACACGTCCACCAATCAGCGATGCTTGGCGCTCATGTTGCGACGGTACCTTTTGGGATTCTTGAGAAGATGTTCAAGCATCCTTTGACGGATTCGGGGATTGAAAAGTTTCTGAAGGATGCGGGGAAGAGGTAATCAATATCCCCTTATAAGCATTCTCATTATGAATGCTCTGTTTCTCGCAATTCTTTTTGGTACTGTTCTTCTGTTGTATTCACCTAACCCAAACCAGCTCAAAAGACTGGTTAATCTTTCTTTTGATATATGCCTTTTTCTTTCTTCTCTTTTTATAAATGCCCTTGTTCCGTGAGACACAAATGTATCTGCTATTAAAATTGCTGCCAAAACTTCTTCTTGGTCTGTTTCTTTAATTATTGTCCAAATTTCTTCTGGCATATCGTATCCAATCAAGTCTATCCATTCTTGGATTTCTTGTTCTGCGATACCTTCCTGTTCTGACAATTCTTCTTCGAAATCCTCCAACGCATTCCCACCAGACTTTCCCCATGTTTCCCACATTTCATCATATTCACCATCTGTATATTCAGGCCTCTGCATCTCCAACATTTGAAGAAAATTTAATGTTTATTTGAGAAAAATTTGAGGTTTGTATGTCATTCTAGTTTTATGGTTAAATATTTCAAGCTTTTATCCAGACTGCTAAGCCTTATATACCCTACTGAATGTTTTGGATGTGGTATGGAGGGGCAACTTGTTTGTGATAAGTGCTTTTCATCTATTAAAATCTTACAAACCCAAGAATGCCCTAACTGTAGAGCACCGTCTGCGTTTGGCACTTTTTGCAGCAAGGCTTGTATGGATCATTTTCTGGGAAATGAGTGCTATTTTGACCACTTGATTGTGTGTTCCAAATACGATAAAAATGGCTTGCTAAAAAAACTTATTGAACGTATTAAGTATAAATTTTCTGAGGGAGTGAGCGTTCATCTTTGTTCAATTTTGAAGAAGAGTATTGGCAGCGTTGAGTTGTTCAACTTTTTTGAACAAGAATTGAGGAGGTCTATTGTCATCCCCGTCCCTCTTCATAAGAAAAGATTGAGAGACAGGGGCTTTAACCAGGCTGAATTACTGGCTCTGGCTTTGGATCGTCCTATTCATGACGTTATGATTAGGACTGTTTACACTCCCCCTCAAGCTCATTTGAATAGGAAAGGAAGACTCCAAAATTTGGCAGGAGCTTTCGGCCTCAAAAAGGGATTGGCTCAAATGATGCCTGGTCGGCCCGTAATTCTGATCGATGATGTTTGCACAACTGGCTCTACTCTGAATGAATGCTCAAAAGTTTTGAAGAAAGCGGGTGCTGGTAGGATTGTGGCTCTTGTTCTTGCGCGAGGAGATCGGCGTTGATATGCTGTTGTGGCGATTAACCAGAACGCGAATGAAAATAGGTATAGACGCATCGAGATACGGGCACGAAACGGCTACCGGAGTTGAGTGGTATAGCTACCATATTATTAATGGGATTTTGAAAGAAGCGTTGAAGCAGGAAGATGCTGAAGTTGTTTTGTATTCTCGTAATGGGGTAGATATTCCAAAAGAGTTGGAGCACCCTAGGAAAGTTCGACAAAAGATCCTCCCAGCCCGTCGTCTCTGGACTCTTCGCAAACTCTCATATGAGATGAAGAAAAACCCACCTGATGTTTTGTTTGTTCCGTCTCACACTCTACCTCTTCGCAGGCCACGATATTCAGTCATCACTATTCATGATACAGCCTTCAAATACTTGAGAAAATCATACTCGCGGTTTGCTTATTGGCATTTAAATTGGAGTACTAAATATGCGGTGAAGCATGCGAGTAGAATAATAGTTCCGAGCGAAGCGACGAAACAGGATCTGGTACAGTTTTTCAAATGTCCAGTTCACAAAATTGTTGTAGTTCCTCATGGATACAAGAAACCCCGCAAAATCGACACAAAAGATGTTTCTGAGAATCTTAAGAATTTTGGATTTGGAATTGGAGCGAATGATTATGTGTTTTTTATTGGACGGCTTGAGAGCAAGAAAAATTTAACTCGATTAGTTGAAGCGTTCAAAGACTTCAGCGACTCTCGTCCTGAGTGGCGACTTGTCCTTGCTGGGAAGCGAGGCCTGGGGTTTGAAGAGATCCTTTCGAAGATAAGAACTCTGGGGATCGAAAGTCGAGTGATAATGCCTGGGTATGTTGATGAAAATGAAAAAGCTTATCTTTATCAAAATTGCAAAATTTTTGCTTTCCCTTCTTTGTATGAAGGGTTTGGGCTCCCGGTTCTCGAAGCTTTTGCTTACAAGAAGCCTGTTCTGACTTCTCATGTTTCGTGTTTGCCGGAAGTTGCTGGGGATGCTGCGATGTATTGTGATCCTTTTGATAGTGGAGACATTGCACGATGTTTGGAGAGACTAGCAAATGACAAAGAATTCGCCGACAACCTTGCTCAAAAAGGACACGACAGATTGGATCATTTCAGTTGGGAGAAATCTGTGAAAAAGACTTATGATGTTTTGGTTAAATAATTAAGTTTTCACTTAATGGATAACAAGAAAATTTCACAAATTTTACAGGAGATCGGTGACATCCTTGAGATCAAGGGGGAGGATCGTTTTCGTGTAAATGCTTATCACAATGCTGCGATGAGTGTTTTGAATTATTCAAAAGATCTGATCGATATTGTCGACGAGAATCCTAAATTACTGGAGAAGATTCCTGGGATTGGTAAGAATATGCGGAAGCATATTGATGAATTGGTTGGGACTGGAGCTTGTCGTGAATTTGAACAGATTCGAAAATCAATTCCGCCTGGTCTTCTAGATATGTTGCGTATTCGTGGAGTTGGGCCGAAAAAAGTAAAATTGTTTTTTAGTGAATTGAAAATCAAAGATATTGCGGCGCTTGAACAAGCGGCAAAAGATGGGATTCTGGCTGATTTACCGGGGATGGGAGAAAAGAGTCAGGCCGAAGTTCTTGAGGGCATAAAAGAGCATTCCAAATTTGATCTTGAGAGATCTCTGATCAGCGATACTTTGATTGAGGCAGAGAACTATATTGAACATATGAAGAAGTGCAAAGAGATTTCTCGTGTTGAATATGCTGGTAGTTTGCGTCGAAGGAGAGAGACTATCGGTGATGTTGATTTGCTTGCAACTATTAAAGGGAAAGATCCTGAAATAGTGATGGATCATTTTGTTAAATATGAAGATGTGATGAAGAAATTGGCTAAGTGGAAAACCAAGTCAATGGTCTTGCT
>CAZBZZ010000044.1:8079-8289 GCA_964496555.1 uncultured Candidatus Peribacteria bacterium | reverse complement strand
AGAGACCATTCTATCCTTCAAACCATCCATCTCACGATAAACATCCGTTGCCTTAACCACTTTTTCCCTCTTCACACCCCCAGCCAATTCCCAAATCGCCGCCTCCTTCTCCTCATACTCATACCCAAAATCCTTCACAATTTGCACAAGAGCAGGATGAATTTGTTTCTTCCAATGAATCCCTCTTCTTATCTCAGGCAAAGACAACAT
>CAZBZZ010000044.1:0-8069 GCA_964496555.1 uncultured Candidatus Peribacteria bacterium | reverse complement strand
GCACCACCATCACGACCAAAACTGAAAACACTCTCCTTCATCACCATCTCAGGATCAATTCGATATCCATTCTCCGGCATACCACCAAGAATATCAATTAACGCACCGGCATAAGGATTAGTCTCATCCGACAAAATATCAACACATTCATTCTTGGAATATCCTAACAACATTATCGCATTAACCGCCCGATCAAAAGGATCCCCTTCATAAATCGATTCGTTTCCACCCTCAGCTTCAAACCTTTTCTTCAAAAAGTCCAATCTCGAATCAGCCTCCCCACCATCAAATTTTCCAAATTTTTCACCCATATTTAAACCTTTTTAATTATCAAAATAGTCTGATCATCTTTTTGTTCAAACCCACCTGTAAACTTGGCTACATCAGCCATTACAGCATCTTTTATCGAAATAGCAGTAGCTCCTTTCACAGCAGAAGCTGCCTTCACCGAAGCCTTCAATCTTTCCATTCCGTAATGTTCTTTCTCATTCTTCCAAGCCTCCAAAACTCCATCACTATATACAACAACCACATCACCAGCTTCCATCCCCACATCAGCTTCATTCACAGGGCATTGATCACTCGTAACCATTCCCAAAGCCATTCCGTCTTTCTTGCCTTCAGAAACCTCACCACTAGAAGCTTTGAAATGTAAAACTGGCTCATGTCCAGCATTCACATACGTAAGTCGACCAGCAACCGAATCCCATTTCAACATACAAACAGTCATAAACATCGTCGCCATCGTCTTCTTTTTCAAAACATCATTCGCATCACAAATCATTTGTTTCAAATTACCAATCCCCGAATAACTATAAAATAACGAATTCGCAATCGCTCCAACTATACAAGCCGGAATACCATGCCCAGTCACATCACCCAAATACATCAATGAACCACCTTCAACAGGTATAAAATCATACATATCCCCTCCTACTTCAGTCGCAGAAACAAGACCAGCCGACACATCCAATCCGGCCAATTTCGGCAATTCAGCAGGGATGATTTCTTTTTGAACTTGCCTCGCAAGCTCAACTTCACGCCCAACTCGCTCCTTGTACACACGCGCCTCCATCGATTTTTCAAGATCATGGGACATCTTATTGAAAACATTCCCAAGAAATCCAAGTTCATCGTTCGATTTGATATCAACACGATATTGAAAATTCCCATCTGAGATCGCCCCAGCACCTTCCGCCAGTTTTCGAACTGGACGAGTAACTCGAGTCGCCATATAAAGAGCCATCAATATTCCAAGCAAAAGACCAAATCCAGCTGTAGCCAAAATCCGCGAAATCATCCGAGAAACACGAGCATCCATATTTTCATACGTAACTCCATACACCACCGAATATCGATCACTCGCAGGCTGCACAAAGTAATCAAATTTGAAGCCTATGTCAGGACCATCAACCCCCTGTTCTTCAAGATTCACAAACCGCCCATCTTTCAAGTAATATTCATCAAATCCACCAAATTGATCATCTTTTGGAATCACAATAGATGAATTTTGAGATTTAATCTGATCAATCTTAGCAAAAATCACTTTATGCTCTGGCCCCTCATATTTCTTGTCCGGATCTCTATCAGAGTCATACAAAACATTCCCCTCATAATCCACTACAGACACGTAACGAACATCTCTATTTTGCTCAAGCATCTCATTCACTTCCCTATTAAAATAAACAAATCCCTCTTCCAATAAATACAAGTCTGTCAGCTCTGCAACATCAGTCGCCGTCAACTCTGCAAACGCCTTCACCCCAACAAACACGTCATCCGCCAACTCAACTTTTTTCTCATTGATAAACAAGAAAGAAATCATCAAGAAGATCGACACCATGAGAATGGTAATCGCCAGAATCATCTTGATTTTTAGTGAGAAGAAAATTTTCATAGCATTCGCTTTTGCGCGTTCGCGCTTATAAATCATTTAAGTAAATAAATCCGTCAATTCTAGGTTCAAAATCAAGCCATTTCGCTGCCGCATAAAGTGTCTCATACTCGAGTAAAGGCACTCCAAACAAATCATCCTCAACCAACACAGCCATCGCATCTTGCAACATCGACAACCGAGCTTCCTCATCCATTTCAACTTCAGCTTTCTCTATCAATTCATCCACTCGTTCACTAGAATAATTCGATACATTGTATTGTCCATAGCCTTCATCCCGAGTGTGTGCAATCGATTTCAAGAAATCAATTGAATCCCCAAGTTCACTTTTAAATCCAAGAAAATAAACATCAAAATCCATCTTTTCCAAAACCTCAACTAGAAACTCACTCTTCACATATTGAACATATGTATCCAGTCCAACCTCAGCCAATGCTTCGGTCAAATAATCTCCCAAAACATCAAGCCCAATCGGCAACACAATCTTCACCTCAATAGCCTCATCCTCTTCCTCCAATTCAATCCCCTCAAGCAACTCAAGAGCTGCCTTCGGATCGTAATCATGCTCATCAATATCAGAGTTATATCCAAACACTCCACTCGAAACAAATTGTTTCACAGGATGTGCATATTCTCCTACATATAGAGCAAACTCATCTACATTGATAGCCATACTCACAGCCTTCCTAATCTCGAGATCCCGCATCAACTCACTATCAAAATTAAAGCCCAAAAATTGGACTTCCAGACTCGGCACAGAAACAAGATCAAATCGATCCTGATCGATCTCCCCCACCAAGTCATAAGGAACGTAACTCAATATATCACCGCCTTCAGAAACACGAGCATACTTGTCTTGCTCTACATCCATGGAAGCACTAGCAAAACGTACACCAACATCCCAATAATCAAGAGATTGACCATAAACCCAATCCCCATCATTCTCGACTATAACATAAGGACCAGTCCCCTCCCCATCCGCAGAAAAAACATAAGCTGTTGAAAGCCTTTGCAACAGAAGCGGATCCGGCTCATAAGTTTCAATTTCAATAACATACGGTCCCATTCTTCGAATTTCTTTTATAGTAGAAAGAAGATCTCTTAACTCTGATTCTTGCGCAAATCGCGCCTGGTCAAGACTTTCAATAACATCCAGTTCATTCATCACAGATCCATCATGAAATTTCACATTTTTTCTGACGTGGAATTCCCAAGTCACATCATCCAACAAGCCCCAAGAAAGAGCCAAAGCAGACTCCATATTGAGATCCTCATCAGGTCTAATCAAAGATTCATACACTTGATTGAGACGCTGCCTAGAAAATGGATCAAAAGCCAAAGGAGAATTACTCTGAGCAGGGAAAGGCTCAATGAGTTTAATCGTAAGATGATCCCCTCCTATAGTTGGCAAATCAACCCTATCTACCAAATCATCAAACTGATCTTCAAAGAACAAATACATCCCAAGCACAATAAATACCACTGCAAACACAGCGATTCCTAAGGCCTTCAATATTTGTTTTAGCTTTCCCATTTATAGGTTCAATTTACGCAATTTTATCCAGTAATTATACCATAAAAAAGCCCCGGATGGAAGAGAGGGTTGGAGTGTTTTCAAGTGGGATTCTCCCGGGAGAAAAAATCTCCAACCTGTAAAAAAAATTCTCCCGGGAGAATCCCGGATGAACCACCCACAAAACCCGCAACAAAACCAACACACCCGGAAATACCACAAAAGCCCCAAGCCTAATCCTCCTTCTTCAACACCGCAAGAAAAGCTTCCTGAGGAATATTCACATTTCCCACCATTTTCATCCTCTTTTTACCTTTTTTCTGCTTCTTCAAGAGTTTGTTTTTTCGAGTAACATCACCACCATACAATTTCGCAGTAACATCCTTTCTGAAAGCAGGAATAGTCTCTCTAGCAATAATCTTTCCTCCAATAGCAGCCTGAACAGCTATCTCAAAATTCGCACGAGGAATCAGCTTCTTCAACCTCTTTGCCATATCACGACCAACATACGCAGCCTCACTCCTATGAACAATCGCAGAGAAAGCATCTACAACCTTTTCAGCAATCAACATATCCAGTTTTACCAGGTTAGATTCACGATATTCAATAAATTCATAATTCATAGAACCATACCCACTCGTAACAGACTTCAGCATGTCGTAGAAGTCTACAACAATAGAAGCCAAAGGCATCTCAAACTTCAAAATAACACGATTCTTATCGAGATACTGAATGTCTTTATTAATTCCTCTCTTCTTCTGGCACATTTCCATCACAGCCCCTACATAATCCTTCGGCACAAGAATCTCAAGCATAACAAAAGGCTCCTTCGTCGCCTCAACAGAAGCAGGATCAGGATAAGCAGCAGGCGAAGAAATCAAAACTTCCTCCCTACCCTTTTTGACAATAATATAAGATACAGACGGCGCAGTAACTACCAGATCAAGGTCGTATTCTCTTTCAAGACGCTCCTGAACAATTTCAAGATGAAGCAATCCAAGAAATCCACACCTAAAACCAGATCCCAGCGCACTACTGTGCTCAGGATCATATGACAAGCTCGAGTCGTTCAATTTCAATTTTTCAAGTGCATCACGCAACAAATTATAATCATCCCCTTCACTACAAAATATCGAAGCAAAAACAAAAGGCTGAACAACACTGTATCCAGGCAACGGCTTTGCGTCATCCAACGCAACAGAAGTAGAACCTTTCTGCCAAATCGTATCCCCAACCCTAGCATCACCTACCTCCTTCAAACCTGTTACAATATATCCAATCTCTCCAGTCTCCAATCCTTTCGCAGGCACATATTTCGGCTTAAAATACCCTACTTCAAGAGCCTCAATCTTCCGCGAATTATTCAACATATACAGATCATCCCCCTTTTTTACAGACCCAGAAACAACCCTCACATAAGCCACAACACCCTTGTAGGAATCATAAACCGAATCAAAAATCAGAGCCTTAAATTCACCAGTTTCAGGTTCACGAGGCGGAGGAACTTTCTCAACAATCGCCTTCAAAACCGCATCAACATTAGTCCCATCTTTTGCCGAAACACAAATAATATCTTCTTTTGGAATACCAAGCGCATCTTCTATTTCTTGAGATCGTTTTTCAACCTCAGCATTTGGCAAATCAATCTTATTCAAAACAGGAATGATTTCAAGTTCGTGATCGAGAGCCATGTATGTATTCGAAAGCGTCTGAGCCTCAATCCCTTGAGTCGCATCAACAATCAAAATAGCACCTTCAACCGCAGCCAAACTCCTCGATACTTCATATGAAAAATCCACATGCCCTGGGGTATCAATCAAATTCAAAATATGCCCTTCATAATCCATCCTAACAGGTTGCAATTTGATCGTGATTCCACGTTCCTGCTCAATATCCATTGTATCCAAAATCTGCCCATGTTTCATGTCACGCTTCTCCAGCGTGCCAGTCATCTCAATCATTCGATCAGCGAGAGTCGATTTCCCATGATCGATGTGAGCGATAATACAAAAATTTCTTACTTTGTTTAGATTCAACATTTCTTGGTTACAAATCAGACAAATTCTACAGATACGACAAAAAACAGGCAAGGAGAAAAGGGCCAGGGTGAATCCGCGATAACGAATCCACCCCGTTTTGACAGGCCCTACGCTCCTTCTAGAAGAGCGGTCCGAAGAGCATCTTGAGCATCAGAAGGATAAGATCCAAGAAGCCCCAGATAGCCAGAGACAGAGTCACCAGCAGGACACCCCCGATCCAGAAAACCCTGTTTTCCAGATCGTCCAAGATTTGCTGGGCAGTAACATGACTCACGGGAACATCCACGGAAATCTTCAGGTCACAGCCAGGCAGACCACCTTTGATCGAACCACCCATGAACGTTCGCTGAGCCACATTCGGGGTGATCTTGACCTCAGATCGCATCCAGGGCAACAAAAGACCAAGAATCCACGTCAATGCGCGAGAAACCAGGAAAAAAATCAAACCCTTCATAGCAACGTACCTCCAAAAAGAAATTGTAGAGAACCTGTCCACCAATATCATCCAGCCTACCTAGCGGTAAAATCACCCCAAAAGAGTGAAAACACTAAGAAGCAAAAAACGAGATTAGCATACAATTCCCTACCAAAAATATTTCAAAGAACAAGTGTCAATTAAACACTAAACCAAGGGAAAAGTCAACCCTGCAGTAATGAGAAGAAAATACGTCAACCAGAGTTGCCCTCAGACCTGTTTTCTGATATAATATATCGATGTCTTAGAATCAAAAAAACGAAAAAACAATATGAAATTTAAAGTCCCACAAGACGTACAAAGAGCCGATCAGATAATTGGACCATTGACATGGAAACAATTGATCATTCTTGGAGCAGGAGGCGGAATCTGCTACGCCATCTACGTTACACTTGCCAAGACATATTTCATCGAGATATGGCTCCCACCTATAGTCATCGTAGGAGGTCTGACACTAGCAATAGCCTTCCTCAAAATTCACGGACTTACCTTCGAGAGATGGATGCTTTCATTCATTGAATATCACATGCTCCCAAAGAAACGTATCTGGAAAAAAGGCCAAGCAGAACCATTCGTTTCATACTTGCAAAGAAAGTCAGAAGAGGATAAAAAGGTAAAAGCAGCACAATCGAACAAAAAAGAGGAAAAAGAAAAGAAATCAATAAAAGAACTAAGTGAAGTTCTCGATAGCTACGGAGGAATAGACAAAAAAAACAAATAACCAACCAACATAAATGGGTTTACTAGACGGACTATTCGGATCAAAAAAGAAGACAAACGGTGACGCTCAACCAGCTACATCTACTAATTCAAAAGATAGTAGAAAAGCTCAAGCTTCAGCGATGAACGCAACTCAAATACACCTGAAATTCGGTGAGATCCGAGACAATTTCTTAGTCCTAAAAAACGGAGGAATCAGAGCAATTCTGAAAGCAACATCTATCAACTTCAATCTTAAATCAGAACAAGAACAAAACGCAATCACAGCAGGATACCAAGGATTCCTAAATTCATTAGAGTTCCCTGTTCAAATAGTAGTGAGATCAAAGAAATTAGACATAGATAACTACATCGACAAGATTAAAGACATCGGAGAAAAACAAAAAAACAAACTATTAAAAGACCAAACTCTAGAATACGCAGACTTCGTAAAAAAACTCGTAGAATACACAGACATCATGCAAAAAGACTTCTACGTGATAGTCCCTTACGATCCAATCCGATCAAGAGGGGTCCCATTGATCCAAAAATTCCTAAGACGCCTTAAACCAAAGGACAGCTACGCAGACATCAAAAAACGTCACAAAGAATTCGAAAACCTAAAGAAACAAGTCGCTCAAAGAATAAACATCGTTGAATCAGGTCTTGGAAATTGCGGAATAAAAACAGACAAACTCCAAACAGAACAACTTATCGAACTGTTCTACAACCTATACAATCCACAAATCTCTAGAACAGAGAAGTACAAGGATTTGAAAAACTTCACCGTCACAACTGACGAAGAGAAAATTTCAAACACCAAAAAAGCCGAGTAATAATTCCCGGCATTTGGATGCTTAAGTCTTTTGACATAATAAAAGGCACTATCTTGGCAACGATCTACTTTCCCACGGGTCAACCCCGCAGTATCATAAACGAGGAAAGGCTTAACTTCTGTGTTCGAGATGGGAACAGGTGTACCCCTTTCTCAATAGCTGCCAAGACAGTACCTTATATTTAATGAGCACATTTCACACAACTATAAACATAGACTGTGAAATTAAGTGATTTTTATCACTAATTACCAGTCAAAGTAAAGGTTCTCTATAGAAAGTCATTTTCGACCTATTAAATAAAATAAGTTCAATGATCCATTAGTACTGCTCGACTAAACACATCGCTGTGCGTACATCTGCAGCCTATCAAGCCTGTAGTCTTCAGGCGGATTCATGGAGAAATTTAATCTTGGGAGAGGCTTCCCACTTAGATGCTTTCAGCGGTTATCCCTTCCGAACGTAGCTACCCAGCCATGCCCCTGGCGGGACAACTGGTACACTAGAGGTTCGTCCACTCCGGTCCTCTCGTACTAAGAGTAGCTTCTCTCAAATCTCCTGCGCCCACGGAAGATAGGGACCGAACTGTCTCACGACGTTCTGAACCCAGCTCGCG
>CAZBZZ010000043.1:0-8295 GCA_964496555.1 uncultured Candidatus Peribacteria bacterium | reverse complement strand
AATGAAGTCATAACTATCACCACCCAACTCTGTAGCAGGTCTATTTTTGGCAACAATCTCTAGACCATCAATCTTCGGGACAGATTCCGGAAAGATCTCTTTCTGCAATTCAGCAGCTACAGATAATTCATCCAGGATCCGTTCACGATCTTCAACATCCTCAGCTACTCTACTGAAATTCTCGGTAACTTGATTAAAGAAATGAGCCAAAACCCCAACTTCATCAACACGACTGGTATATATTTTTTTGTATTTCTTCCCATTCATCAACAATTGCATCTGAGACATGACTTTCCTCATCGGTCTCACTATCAGATAAAAGAAACTTCCCAAAACATAAACAGCCAAAATCCCCAGAAATAAACCAACTACCTCCAGAGAAATCTCTCCAATGTTCATATAGTCCATTATAAAGAAGACCGCGCCTAGCAATGCCGCGAAAACCACAAAGCTAATCAGAAATTTCAGGAAAATACTTTTACCCATTTAAGTAAGCTTCTAAAGTAGTATGCATAGGAATAACATCTGCTATCCCTATAGTCTTCAATACCTCCTTCACGTGAGCATCAGGTTTCACAAGAACTAATTTCTTTTTCTTCTTCGAAAGAAGAGTATGAATCTCCATCAAGTACCCAATACTTTCACTATTGATAAATTTCAAACCAGTAAAATCAAAAACCAATACAGACACGCCAAGATCCTTCACCAACGCATCCAACTCCTCTCGGATATCCAAGTGCCCAGCTTTATCAAATTCACCAATAAACTTAACAACCTGGTAATCTTTTTCTTTGTTAGGTGATCCAGCTTTTATTTCCAGTGTTTTTCCCATGCCTTTAAAATTTAAGAGTATCTCCGAGCATAAAGAAGTTCATTTATGAGTTCAACTTCTTCATTTTCATCCACTAGACTATACATTATTTTTAAATTTTTCAAAGACTTTGTGTCTAGATGTTTAAGAGATTTCGCTTTTGTTTTAACCAACAAAGAGTTGATTTCTCCAGCAACAAGTTGTTTTATTTTCTTTTCAATAGTCCTTTTTACTTTATGAGGGACCTTCCTCAGCTGCCTTCTAATTTCCACAGAATTTTTACCAGCATTATCAAACAACACCTCCACCAGAATATCCACAGAAGACATATCTCCCATCTTGGCTAGAGCAACCGCAGCTTTGACTTTCAGGTTAACATCATGGGATTTCAAGTACTTTCGACAAGTACTTTTCTTTGCCCTTAATTTCAATTCACCAACAGCATAAACTGCGGATTTTTTATATGATTTGTTTTTACTAGAAAGCATTTGATCCAATTCCAAATCCAAATCATCTCTGAACTCAGGGAACTTCCATAACGAAACTATACTAGCAGCCCTTTCTTGGGGGTTTCTAGAGTGAAGATGGGGTTTAATACATTCTATCACTTGCTTATCTTTATAATTCCCCAAAGCTAATATAACGTCAGCCTTTAATTCTCCTTTATTCCTCTTTAAAATATTAAGTAAAAATCCGAATGTACCAACCGGGTTTAATTTAGACAAAAGATGAATAACCAAAGACCTAATCTCTGAATTCCTTTCAGTTTTATAAAGCCCCTTCAAAGCTTCTATCATCTTATATTCATGGAATACACTCTTGAATAAAGTAGTTTTTACAGTATGGAATTTCAAAAGAGATTCGATGGCAGCCATTCTGATTTCAACCTTCTTCGACTTGAGTGCAGAAAGGATGTCATCCAACGCTTCATATTCACGAAGTTCACCAAAAGCATGAAGAATCCGAGCCTTAACATAATCAGATTCCTTCGGATCATCCAACACCTTCTTCAAAGAAGGCAAGGCCGCTTTATGCCCTTTCTGAGAGAGAATATCGATAGCCTCAATCTTGTCGAATTTGTCCTCTGATCTAAGAAGGTTATTACATGCAACCTTGGTATATTTCGATTGAAGACCATAAGTTACGAGGAACAAAGCCAACAACACAATCATCATCACCATATTCACGGAAAGAATTAAATCTTCCCCTACAAACAATCTCTGCAACCCAATCAATAAGAGAGTACCGATAACCGCACCAACCGGACGAACAATTCCCTCGAGGAATTCACGAGTATGTTCCCGGAAATGCTCTTTCACTGAATAATAGGCAGAGTGATAAGCATTCATGTGCAGGACATGAGTAATGTTTTTATTAGCCTGCGCCATAACAGCAGTAGGGAATCCAAATCTAACTGCAAGTCCAAAGACACTGAACAACATCACTACAGGATAAAGCATCATGCTCCCAACAATCCCCAAAGACGTAATCAAACGACTTCCGGCAAATAATTGAACAACTAACGCTAACACACTAAATAGTATAAATAACGCACCCAAATCATGCACCAAGGCATGTTCGAATCCACTTCCCGAAGTAAGAGCTACCTCGGCAACATTTTCCGAAACAGCACGCGTATATTGGAATTCTATCAAACTCGCAAATATCCATTGAAACATAACTACCAGAAACAATCCTTTAATAAAGGCTACATGCCTAATCTGAGAGCCAACCTCTTTCATTTTATCTATAAGTCCAAAATGATGATCACTTTCTCCTTCAAGATCAAACCTATAAACACCCTTCAAGAAATACTTATAATAAACCAAGCAGGGGATTATAAAGGCCAAAGCAGCAATCCATACATAAACAAAGTAAGAAGAACTCATTGTTCCAGACAAAGACACGACCACCGAACCAGCGATAATACCTCCAACCGTTTCAGAAGATTCAATTACAGGGAAAGTCCTCTCACTCTCCAAAGGAGTGAACAGAGTCTCCACAAACCCATTGGTAACTATCTTTAACTGAACAAGGAACACTGCCTCAGACGCCAACAACAAAGCAAAGAACAAAATACTATTATCCTTACCTACAAACGCAGCAAGAGCCAACAACAAGGAAGCGAACAATATCGTGTAAAGAATGATTTTCTCCTTGGGGACCTTATCTATAAAGGTCGAGTAAATTAGAGTCCCAATGATAGTAAAAATACCATTAACTATAAACAGAACAGGCAACATAAAGATCCCGTACATCCCAACAAACATACCCACAATAATAGTCCACCCAATAACAAACCCAACTCTGTAAAACAAGTTGACGAACCAAGCTAGAGAGACTCTCGACCACTCTCCTCTATTTATATTCAGCAATTTCTCGAACAATCCTAGTACTTTTTGCATTTATTTTGGTATTTATCTTATATAACATTATACAAGAAAACGACAGGCATAGCAACTGTATAAACACGTCTTTTAAGGTTAAGTTGTGTAAAATATCGATCGATGAATTTTAAAAAATTATTCAGACCAATAGGGTTGGGAGGGGCAAGCGCTTTAATAGCCGTCGCCTCTCTACTGAGTTATGCAGTTGGACTTATTAGGGACCGTACAATCGCCGTACATTTTGGAACCACAACAGCTACAGACACCTACAACGCTTCATTTCTGATCCCAGACATGCTGTTCAACCTGTTTATAGCAGGAGCTCTCACGGCAGCATTTATGCCAATATTTTCAGAATACCTACACAAGGATGAAAAAGAGGCCAGGTCTCTAGCAAACACAATGCTCTCTGGAGCAAGCATATTGATAGCTGTCTTGAGTGTGGTTGCATTCATATTTATGGACAGTATAATCCCAGCGGTATTCCCAGCAGTCGCACCTGAAGGGCAAGCTGACATCATATTAATGACCAGGTTAATGCTTCCGTCAGCATTCCTCTTCGCAATCAGTAATACACTAGGGAATATACTGATGACGTACCGACATTTCTTCTCATTCGCAATCTCTCCAGTTTTATACAATTTAGGAATTATCGCAGGAGTGATCTTTTTAAATGACAAGTTTGGAATATACAGCGCTGCAATCGGAGTTTTAATAGGAGCAAGTCTCCATTTAATAATTAGGCTAATAGATCTATTCACAACCAAATACAGATACAAGCCAGAATTAAAAGTAAAACACCCAGGGTTCAAAAAGATTATAAAACTAATGATCCCCAGATCTATAGGTCTCATAGCATGGCAGTTAAACCTATACGTTTTCGCGATAGTAGGGATGAGAATGATCGAAGGAGGGCTTGCAGCTTTTAACTTCGCAAGAAACATCCAAAGTTTTGCAGTCAGCCTATTCGGGATAGCTTTTGCAACAGCGGTATTCCCAAACCTAAATGCCGCAATCAGCAAAGACAACAAAGAAGACTTCACGAGAAATATACAGAAAACAATGCAAAGAATATTATTCTTCACGATTCCAGCTGCAGTAGGAATAGTAATGCTGGCCAAACCAATCACAGACTTGATCCTCGGAGGAGGAGAGTTTGGAGAGGAATCACTAGAAATGACTTCTATAATTTTATTGTTTTTCGCACTATCAATTCCATTTGAAAGTCTCACTCATCTGTTCGCCAGATCATATTACGCAATGAAGAACACCATCACCCCGATGCTAATAAACGTATTCTCATTGAGCATCATAGCCTCTGTAACAATATTTCTCGCTCCAAAGCTAGGAATACAATGGTTCTCAATAGGATTCACTATAGGATTCGCAATATACACTTTCCTATTCATCCTTCTACTCTCAAGACATTTCAAGAACTTCAAATTCAAACAGTTAGCTTCCAGCTTGTTTAAAACACTTATAGCATCCACTCTCATGGGAGCAACTCTTTGTTTTTCAGGAGACATCGCACTAGACTTGCCAGACAAACTCATTCACGTATTGAGAATAGCCCTAGGCGGAGGAATTTACCTACTAGCGGCATATGCTTTAAAGTCCCCAGAACTTAGTAGTGTTAATTACATACTCAAAAAATGCATAAGAAAATCATAAAAATCGCAATAGCAATAGCTATGATAGGTTCGATATTCGCAGGAGCTTATTATTCATACCCTAAGATCAGAAGCTACCTAGCCGTACAAAAGGCAGAAAATTTAACCGAAGAATCAGTAGAAGAAGCAAAAGAAGACACTCCAGGATCCAATTACTTGGAAGTACCTTTCATCTGCCAAGCGCCACTTCAAACAAACGACAATTGGAAGTTCCACGAAGAAAGCTGCGAAGAAGCAGCCGTTCTCCAGAGCTACCTATTTCTCACAAATCAAACAATGAGCAAACAACAAGCTCATGAAGAAATTCTAAAAATGATAGACTGGCAAATGGAACACTTCGATGGACATCACGACATCTACGCTGACAAAGTAAAAGAATTCATACACGGATATTATGGAATCTCGAACGAAGAAATAGACATCGTATACAACGCAACCCTAGAAGATATAAAAACATACATCTCTCAAGGATATCCAGTAATAGTCCCAATAATGGGGGACATCCTACAAAACCCACACTACCCACATCCCGGATATCACATGTTAGTAGCGATCGGATACACGCAATACACCATCATCACAAACGACAATGGCACCAGGAAAGGAGCGGACTTCAGTTATGAAAACCAACGCTTCTTAGACGCAATGAACGCAGCGGGAGGGGATATAGTCATCCTTAAAGCCAAAACCACCAACTTTTAACACTAAGATCAAACTGATTCGCTAGGTGCATCCTTTTTTGCTTAGCACCCGCAGGCAGAGTATAGACATAAACTTCATGCTTCCCGACCTCTTTAAACTTAATCTTGAAATCAAATTTTCGATCAGTCCCAAGCTTATGAGAACCATTCCCAATCTTCTTCGAAGAGCCAGGAATCTTGACCTCATAATAAACCTCCTCAACCGGCTCTATGGCAAACCCCTTCAACCTCAAACCTTTATCCAGACTAACATGCTTACGAACTTTTTTTGAAAACCTCAAAATCCGTTTTGCAAAATTCTGAGTGAAGTAATAAACCTGAGTACGAGACTTTATTATACCCATACCCACGCAATTATAATGTTTATTTAAAATATTAGCCCTATGCCCAGGACTTCTCATTAGACCTTCTTCAGCTTCACGAACAGGCTCAGGATAACCTCCGATCTTTGCCAAATTCTCCCCAGACACACTATCAGTGACTCGAGCAGTCTTCAGTCTATCAGCCGGAGTTTGTCCTTTGAAATTAACATGCTCAAAATAATCTTTTCGCGCCATATCCTTGCTATGCTTCCTAGCAACATCTCTCAGGTCCTCCTGCATTATAAGCTTGGACAAGCCGAAATCCTTCCTGTCACGATTAAGCAAAATCAACATCTGCCACTCCATCCTAGTCAAAGAATGAGGCATGATAATCACAAGAAAGAAATACTTAATCCACTGACGAAATGTCATTTATATCTAATATTTATTTACGATTCCGTGGATGAGTATATCATCTTTCAACATCCTAACGTCAACTTTTTTAATTTTTAAAGCTTTTTTCAAATCCGAAACCCCCTTTCCTCCAACAACATTCACAGCATCTTTCCCGCCAATAAGCATAGGAGCTACGTAGAAATAAACATCATCTACAAGCCCTTCATCCACAAAAGACCCATTCACTTCACCACCACCCTCAACAAAAACAGACTGAACCCCGTATTCCTTATACAAAAACTTCAAAAGCCCTTTTATACTAACTCGAGATTTACCGAAAACCTCAACCCGAACACCTTTCTCTCTAAACTTAGCAATCTTTTTTTCATCAGCTTTTCCACTACAAGCAACTAGAACGTTCGAATCTTTAAACACCTTAGATCCAGCCCCAACCCTCAAACTGCCATCCACAATCACTCTCAGAAGAGGACGCTTTCCACCCTTAAGAGTAGGATTATCAGCAATCACAGTGTTGGCACCAACAACAATCGCATCATAAAACCCTCTCATTTCATGAGAATCCTCACGCGCAGCTTTACCAGTAATCCATTTGGAAACATTCTTCTTGGTAGCAATTTTCCCATCCAAACTCATCCCAGTCTTTAAGGTAACAAAAGGCAAATTTTCCTTAGAAGTTTTTAAGAAAGGTTGATTCAACATCCGAGTTTCGTTTTCCAAAACCCCAACCAGAACCTCAACCCCATTTTTCTTCAAGAAATTTACTCCTTTCCCATTAACCTTCTTCGAAGGGTCTTTGTGCCCAATAACCACTTTTTTTATTCCAAAACGAACAATAGCCTCAACACAAGGACCAGTTTTCCCAAAATGACAACAAGGCTCCAACGTAGAATACAAAACAGAGCCTTTTAATGAATTCTTCTTCGCAAGAGCGTCTTTGATAGCAATAATTTCAGCATGATCACCTCCAGCCTTTTTGTGATGGCCAGAACCTATAATCTTCCCACCTTTGACAATAACAGCTCCAACGCATGGATTAGGAGAAGTGTTTCCGCGAGTTTTTTTTGCGAGCTCTAAAGCACGCTTCATGAAAACTTCGTCCATTAAACATTCTTTAAGATATGTCCCATTTTCTGTTTTTTTGTCTGCAAGTATTTATGATTCCTGCCGTTCGGCTTAATCTCAATAGGAATCCTCTTCGTTATCTCAAGCCCATGTCCATCAAGTCCAACAACCTTCGCAGGATTATTAGTCATAAGCTCTATAGAAGAAAGACCTAAATCAACCAAAATCTGAGCTCCAATACCATAATCACGTAGGTCACCATCGAATCCCAACTCCTTGTTGGCATCAACAGTATCCAAACCTTTATCTTGCAAAGAATAACATTTTAATTTGTTTATCAATCCAATCCCACGACCTTCCTGTCTCATATACAAAACAACTCCCTCCTTCTCCTTCGAAACCGCTTTTAAAGCCAAATCCAACTGATTCCCACAATCACATCTCAACGATCCGAACAAATCACCAGTAAGACACTCGCTATGAACCCTCACCAGAACATTCTTCTTACCAGCAACATCTCCCTTCACAAGAGCAACATGTTCCTTATCATCAACTAAACTTTTATAAACATACATCTTGAACTCTCCATAATCAGTAGGTAAAACAGCCTCTGCACTCTTTTCCACCAACATTTCTTCGTCGCGTCTATATTTTATAAGATCTTTGATTGTTATGATTTTAAGACCATGCTTATCAGCAAATGCAAAAAGATCATCTCTCTTCGCCATCTCTCCATCATCCCTGGAAATCTCACAGATAACACCAGTAGGGGATAGCCCCGCCATTTTTAGTAAATCAACAGAAGCCTCAGTATGCCCAGCACGAACCAAAACCCCTCCTTTCTTTGCTATCAATGGAAAGACATGCCCAGGCTTGTTGAAATCAGAAGCTTTAGTTTTTTTATCAACAATAGCTCGAACCGTCTTGGCTCGATCAGAAGCAGAT
>CAZBZZ010000042.1:6334-8472 GCA_964496555.1 uncultured Candidatus Peribacteria bacterium | reverse complement strand
ATTATCAATGGTGAGAAGGCTTTCCGTTTGGGGTTGGCGAAATTGGAGAAGAATGTGAAAGGATTCCATAAAGTTGATGATTTTATCGAGAAGTTGAAGGAGAAGAAGATGATAAAGATTAAGCCTGGGACTGAGGAGATTTTGACGTTTGCGAGTACTATTCCTATAGGTGGGCCTTTGAAGAAAGTGGCTAGTGATCATTCGCTTTTGATTGGGGATGCAGCTGGATTGTGTGGGGCTTTTGCTGCGGATGGGATAAAAGGTTCTGTTCTTTCTGGCAAAATTGCTGCGAAACTGATTCCTCGTTATTTGAAAGGTGACAAGAATGCTTTGAAAGAGTTTCATGGAGAGATTCAAAAACATAATAAACTGATGACTTATTATAAAAAACAGATGCTTTATAGGTGGTTGTGGGATCTGATGAAGAGTAATCGAACTTTCGATACGATGTTTGATATTATTGCGAAATCCAAAGAAGATTTCTTGAATCAATTTTGTGATAGCAAAGACAGGCACAAAAGTCTGTTGAGTGTTGTATTGAAAGTTTCTAATCTACCGATCCTGTTCAAATACGCATGGTATTTGTTCTTGGATTTGTTTAAATCTAAATCTTCCCGGTAAAAGCTCTCCTTCTGTCCTGTTCGGTAAGATGTTTTTTTCGGAGACGGACTTGGGTTGGAGTGATTTCTGCATATTCGTCCTCCTTTATGTACTCGATCGCTTGCTCGAGAGTCATTGGAGTGATCGGAGTCAGACTCAGTGCCTCGTCAGCTCCTGAAGAACGGACGTTGGTAAGTTGTTTATTCTTTATTGGGTTAACCGCTAGGTCGGTTCCTTGGTTGTGTTCGCCAATTATCATTCCCTCGTAGATTTCGGTAGCTGGGCCTACAAAGAGAGGACCTCTGTCCTGTAATTTCCAAAGTGAGTAAGCCATTGTGGAACCATTTTCAGCAGAGATCATAGATCCGACTACGCGTTTCTCTATATCTCCGACATAAGGTGCGTAATGATCGAATGAATGATACAAAGTTCCTTCACCTCGAGTTAGAAGTAAGAAAACTGAGCGGAAGCCCAAAAGTCCTCGAGTTGGGATTTCGAATTCCAGCATAGTGTTTCCGTTTTCGGATTTCATGTTTTGCATGATTCCTTTTCTTTTTCCTAATGCTTCGATGATTGAACCAGACATTGCATCTGGAACGTTGACCACGGCTATTTCGATAGGTTCTTGTTTTTGACCGTCGATTTCTCTCATGATTACTTCTGGCTGAGATATTTGCAATTCAAATCCTTCACGTCTCATTGTTTCTATCAATACTGCGATGTGCATTTCTCCACGACCGTATACTTTGATCGCATCGCTTCCTTCAACAGGTTCGATTTTCAATCCAACGTTAGTTTCCAATTCTTTTTCCAAACGTTCTTTCACATGCCTACTCGTCACAAATTCACCTTCGCGTCCGGCAAAGGGAGAGTCGTTCACGATGAACTCGATCGCTAGAGCGGGAGGATCGACCTTGATTGCTGGAAGCGCTTCAGCTTCTGCGTCGGTTGTGATTGTTTCACCCACATATATTTCAGGTAAACCTGCTACGGCGACCATGTCGCCTGCGCGGGCTTCTTCCATTTCGTATCTATCCATCCCTTCGTAACCGAAAATTTTGGTGACTTTACCTGGACGTCTTTCACCGCTAGAGGTGATTACTGTGACTGATTGTTGTGGTTTGAGAACACCTTCGTATACTCTTCCTACGGCTATTCTCCCTACGAAATTATCATATTGCAGAGTCGCAGGCTGCATTCGGAAAGCAGCTTCTGTGTTTGTCTCGGCTGGTTTCACATTTTCAAAAATGAAATCGATCAGAGGGACGATATCCTTCTTCTCGTCATTGAGTTCTTTGATGGCAATCCCCTCTTTTGCAATGGCATACATGTATGGAAAATCGAGCTGTTCGTCGGTCGCGCCCAGAGTCCCAAACAGATCAAAAGTCAGGTCTACTACCTCGTCGGGTCGGGCCATTGGCTTGTCGATTTTATTTACAACAACCAAAACTTTGTGACCAAGTTCCAGAGATTTTTTCAGTACAAACTTAGTCTGAGGCATCGGTCCTTCATAGGCATCCACTACCAAAATAACTGCA
>CAZBZZ010000042.1:5822-6324 GCA_964496555.1 uncultured Candidatus Peribacteria bacterium | reverse complement strand
TCAACTTCCGAACCGAAGTCCGCATGGCCTGGGGTGTCGACGATGTTCAATTTCTTTCCTTTGTATGTGATCGCTGCATTCTTTGCATAGATTGTTATTCCACGCTCTTTCTCCTGATCGTTACTGTCCATCGCTCTTTCATCCAACCCTTATCGAGCATCGAAATTGTCACTAGCTTTCAGAAGTGCATCTACTAGTGTTGTTTTTCCATGATCTACATGGGCTACGATTGCGACGTTGTATATATCCATTGTTTTTTGAGTTTCGTGAAATAAATCCCGGTGATTTTAAACAGGTTGGCCGGGTTTTGCAACACCTGTTTGGAATGTTTAAGATTTCTTTTTGTGGTACTTGTTTCGAGGTCCTCCACTGCTTCCTCCAGAGCGTTTGCTTGGACGTTGGCTTTTGCTTCGACTTCCTCGATATCCGCCACGTGAGCGACCTCCTGAGTGTCCTCCGCGATAGCCACCGCGTGGCTTGCGACTTGGTTTTCTACCTGGAT
>CAZBZZ010000042.1:0-5812 GCA_964496555.1 uncultured Candidatus Peribacteria bacterium | reverse complement strand
CTTGTTGATCGGACTCCGGTTTCTTCACATACTACTTCTACCATTGTGTCACCAACCTCGACGTCACGGAAACAATCTACTACGTTGTCTTTGAAGTTCTGATCTATTTCAAATAATGTGAAATCTTTAGCTATTTCAATGTTTCCAATTTCTACCCTTTTCAGAGCTGGGTTCTCGGTCAAGAATCCCAACAAGGCTTTCACGTTCAGTCCTGAACTTTTCCCAATATTGATTCTGAATCGTGCAAATAGCATTGATGAGTTACCGCCACCACGTTCGTTTCGTTGAGATCGTTCTCGGCCTACACCTGAATTCAAATCAACTGCATCTTTGTATTGGTCCAAGAATCGGTTGAATGAAACAGAAATGAATTTTTTGATTAGTTCGTCTCGGTCCATATCTTCGAATTTCTTGTTTATTAGTTCTAAATATTTTTCAATTTGTTCTTCGTTTACTTCGATGTTTGAAACCTTGTCTACTAGGTTGAAAAGTTGGCTTTCACAAATATCTTCACCTCTAGGGATCTTTCCTTGCTCGAATGGCTTGCCGATTTTGCGTTCCAAAAGTCTGACTTTGTGCTTTTCACGCATATTTAAGATAATAACTGAGATACCTTTGTTGTTAGCTCGACCTGTACGACCACTACGGTGCACATACGCCTCTCCGCTCTCCGGAAGGTTGTAATTGATAATATGAGTCAATCCATTAACGTCGATCCCTCTAGCAGCCACGTCTGTAGCTACGAGTAGTTGGATTTTCTTGTCACGGAACTTGTTCATCACATGAGTCCTTTGTTCTTGTGAGATTTCACCGTGAATCGGTTCCGCCGAGTAGTGATCTTGTGCCAATTTGTCGGCGATTTGCTGAGTTTCTCGTCTAGTTCTACAGAAAATGATTCCGTGGATACCTGTGTTCATATCTGTAATTCTCTTCAAAGCATTGTATCTGTCTTTTTCGTGTACTACATAATATACGTGCTCCACATTGTCCGCTCCTTTGTTTGTGTCTCCTACTTTGATGTCTTCTGGTTCGTTCATGTAATTATCTGCGATTCGTCTTACAGGTTTGTTCATTGTAGCTGAGAATAGCAAAACTTGTTTGTTCTCAGGTGTGTTCTCGAGAATAGTGTCCAATTCTTCCTTGAATCCCATATTCAGCATCTCATCAGCTTCATCCAAAATCAGCCATTTAATAGCTCCTACTTTCAATACACGCCTCTTTATCATGTCATTCACTCTACCTGGAGTACCGACTACGATTTGAGGTCGTTTCTTCAAGGCACGAATCTGTTTGTCGATCCGCTCACCTCCATAAACAGGAGTTACTGAAACACCTGGTGAGTATTTGATGTAGTTTTCGATATCTTTTGTGATCTGAAGTGCGAGTTCGCGTGTGGGGCATAAAATCAGCGATTGTACGCTATCGTCGTCCTCATTTAATTGTTGGATAACAGGTAGGGCGAATGCTGCTGTCTTCCCTGTTCCGGTCTGCGCAAGAGCGATCAAGTCATTCTCAGAATTGATCAAATGTGGGATTGTTTTCCCTTGGATTGGTGTAGGCTGCTCAAATCCAAGCTCTGTTAAAGCTTGTAAAATCATTGGGTTCAGACCTAAATCTTGGAACGTAGTCATGTTGGGTTTTGGGTTGGTTTGGGTTTCGAGCAGGCAGACTAGCACATATGTATAAAAAAGCAACAAAAAAGACGTTTTGGCAAGTCCGCTGGATTTCTGAGAGCAGGATGTTTATAATGGGGCCAATTCTTAATTTCTAACCTTATTCTATGACTTCTTTGCAAAAAACTAATAAAAATGAAAGTTCTGAAGCTCTAATGAGGATCGTTGTTGGGATTGTTTCAGGTATAATTCTGAGTATATGGAAGATGCTTGTCACCGTCTTGGCGATAATCAACTTATTGATCGCTTTTTTTACTAATAATCGAAGTAAAGAAATCGCAGATTTTTGTGAAATCTGGAATACTCAAACGTATATTTTCTTGAAGTATATGACATTTGTTACGAACGAACGCCCGTTTCCTTTCGAGAAAATGACTAAGAATATTTCGAAGTTTGAGAGGTAGAATCTATCTTCTTCGAGAAACATTCATGTATAGGTCCCTAGGGCTGATTCCTTGTCTGCCGCCTCGGGCTACGTCTTTATAATGAGGTTGTTCTTTGTATTCGTCTTCAATCGCTCTGGCTAGTATGAATGGAATATCCAGTATTTGCTCTTTTATTCTTTTTGTCATTGCTGCTATTTGTGCTTCAGATCCCTCCTCATCTAGACTCTCCATTACATCCACATTTCCAAAAGACAATCTGTGGCCGAAAAATCCAGGCATCATTCCTTTTCTTATTCTCGCTCCTCCTCTTTGCTCATCTATCAAGGTGAGTTGACTTAAACCATGGTTTTCTATCCCAGCTGCCTTCAGAGCTTCTAGCCTCATGTATTCAGAAAGGGCCTGAACTCTCCAGTGATATCCTTCATAAAAGCTTACCTGACTTGAAGTTGGAGCAACTATTCTTTGATGTGGAGCTGTCCATCCCATATCTTTTGATACTCTATCAACAGTTGAGAAAATTATGTGGACTGCGTCTGTTACAACTTTTACGGGGCGTCTTCCAGGAGTCATGAACTCATCTCTTCTATCTTCTAAATCCGGTCGTTGACTTGGATGAGGATGCATTACGTATTGCTCCATCACCCCTTGTCGAACTGCTGCGAACCCCTCTACTGTAACGCCTTCTCTTGTGGGAATTTGCTCTTCTTTAGGTATCATCGCCCCTCCCAAGAACCGGAATTCTGTGTGAAATTTTTTATTGTGGTCCAGTATAATTTGTAGCAATTCTAATATGTGGGTGATTTTCATTAGGACTTTTGGAACATCCCCTCCTTTCCTCAACAAACATTTCGCACACATATTCAAACTCTGGTATATCGCGTTTGCCTCTTCGAAAAATGCTGGATTTCTCTCTACGGAAAATCGATCTAAGAAGTATCTCTCATATTTGAAGAAGTCTTGGTTTTTCTCGAGAAATCTTTGAGCAAATTCTATGAGCTCTTGAGTTCTCGGCTCATCTGCCTCTCTAATTAAATTGTGATCTACTTCTAGCATTTTATGATTGTTGTGATAGTTGGCCCTTTCTAGATTCAAAAACCTTTTGGATTACATCTCTTTCTTGGTCTGTTATGAAGGCACCGTCAATTGCGTTTTGTGTCAAAGCTCGTATTCCTCCAATTCCTACTCCATATGCATTTGCTACTTCGAGTAAGTTCCTTGATAGCGAGCAGGTTGGACCGAAAATCCCAGGGTCATCTGAGCCTACAGATACATTAACTCCATATTTGATGAGAGATTGGAGGTGGTCCAGGTTCCCATCTCCAACGTTCATACATTGATTGGAAATAGGGAGTCTTTCGACTCTGACTCCTCTATTTATTATTGTACTTACTAGCCCCGGATTTCTACCTAATGACAATGCATGTCCAAGTCCATCGGCTTTCAGGTCTTTTATAGCTGTCCACATATTTTTTTCGAGTTGCTCGCGAGTTTTTGCTGCTTCTCCTGCGTGGACTGTTCTTTTCAAATTACTTCCAACTGTCGCCTGAAAAGCTTCTACGGATCGTTCTGGTGGAAAATCCGCCTCGTTGCATGCGAGATCAAGAGCCACTACCCCTTCATTTTGGAATGCCATAGCAGCTTCCGCTACCTTCACTCCATCTTCACTGCTTATCTCTCTTGGGATTGAAATTATTAATTTTGTTACAACTCCTGTTTCTGTTCTTCCTTCTTCCATCCCATCCAAAACTCCTTGAATGATTTCTTCCATCGTGTGACCTTCTGCCATATGATATGGTGGAGCGAATCTTAACTCTGCATAAATTATATTTTCAGCATTAAGGTCTCGGATGACTTCTAGAGTTGAAGCCTTTGCTGTTTCTGGAGTTTGCATTACTGCTAATGATTGTCCAAACATCTGCAAAAATCTGTTGAATTCCTGGGAATCTTCACCTGCACCAAATGGACCTGGGTTTGGATATCCGCTTTCTATTAAAGCTTCTACTGTTTGTTCTTCTAATGCTTCACCTGTTTGTGGGTCCGGAATCATGACCCCATGTTCATTCGCTACTTTCATTATTGATTCTGGGCTTAGCGCTCCATCGAGGTGGAGGTGCAGATCTACTTTTGGTTCTGATTGAACCTGTTCTAGAGTGACTTGGTTTTCAGCGGATGCTCTCATATGTTTTGGTGTTAAGATTTTTTGGTGTTAAGTTTGGGAATCTTTATACCTGAAAATGGGGAGGTTGGTCAAGAATGTTGTGTATTGATTGAGGACTAAGCTTCTATGTGATAGGATAGACTGCGAAGATTTTTGATTGTCTAACCTCAATTTACTATGGACTATTTGAATGATATTTCTGCTTCATTGCAGGCCTCTGTGTTGGGATTCTATGATTCCATCGCTATTCCAGATATGTATAAGAAATACGTGTTTTTGCTGGGTGGGATTTTTTTGATCTATCTGGTTTTTAAAATTATTGTACCTCTTTTCTTGAGGCGGTTTGAGAAGTTGGCTAAGAAAACGAAGAATGATTTTGATGAGGAAGTGGTTGCTATTTTGTTCAAGGTGAGATGGCCAGCTTGCTTGGCTTTGGTTTTGGCTCTAGCGAACAATTATGCGGATTGGCATGACAAAATTACTTGGGGAGTGAGTGTTTTCTTGATTATTTTTGTTTCGTATTGGGTCATCAAGATGTTCACAATGGTTGTGGAATATGGATTCAGGAAAGCTGCTGAAAGAAAAGGTCCGGATTCAAATGCCCTCATCCCTATTTTCGCTAAAATCACTAATGTTTTTGTTTGGTGTATTGGTATCCTGTTCGTCATTTCAAACCTTGGATATGAGATCACTCCACTGATTACTGGACTAGGTATTGGAGGTATCGCTATCGCTCTGGCTGTTCAAAACATCCTGGGTGATCTTCTCAGTTCTGTCACTATTTATATGGACAAGCCTTTCAAGGTTGGAGATTATATTGTGATTGGGAAGATGGAAGGGACCGTGAAGAGTGTTGGGCTGAAAACTACCCGTATTGCTGCTGTGGATGGAGAGGAGTTGGTGATGCCAAACAAGAAGATTGTTGAATCAACTATCCAGAATTACAGGAGGATGAAAAAGAGACGTGTGAAGTTTACTGTTGGTGTTACTTATGAAACTAAGAAGGCTAAATTGGAAAAAGTTCCTGGATTGATTGAGAAAGTCATTAAAGGAGTTCGTGGTGCTGAGCTTGCACGTGTTCACTTCAAAACTATGGATGACTTCAGTTTGAATTTTGAAGTTGCTTATTTTGTTGGAACAAATGACTACGTGAAGTATTTGGACATGCAACAAAAAATCAACTACGGATTATTTGAAGTATTCGCTAAAGAAAAGATTGAGTTCGCTTATCCTACTCAAAAGGTCTTTGTTAGTCGTTAGCTTTTTGGTGTGATTTGTGGAGCTCCTGGCATTTCTACAGATTCTTCTTCTATTACTGTAGATTCAATGTTTTGATTTGATTCAATGTATTCCAGTCTTCCTTCGAGTTCATCTGAGTTTTTGATACTCAACATAATTCCAACTACTACTG
Organism: uncultured Candidatus Peribacteria bacterium; assembly: GCA_964496555.1. GTDB lineage: Bacteria > Patescibacteriota > Gracilibacteria > UBA1369 > LOWO2-01-FULL-3 > JABILX01. The sequence continues at coordinate 184 of CAZBZZ010000042.1, read as the reverse complement.
TAACCACGATCAATCCAACTACTGCTCCAAGTATATAAAGCTTGTTCTTTTTGAAGAAGCTTTCGTCTGGAGATGCTATTGGTTTGTCTAGAACTTCTGAAGTTGGAGCTTCAGGTGCAGCTGGGGCTTCAGGAGCAGCTGGAGCCTCTGGCATGTCTGTTGCTGTTTCTAGGCTTGGTTCTGC
>CAZBZZ010000041.1:0-8496 GCA_964496555.1 uncultured Candidatus Peribacteria bacterium | reverse complement strand
TTTTTAATTCAGGAACAACTCTCAACGACTCATTCAATCCAACCAAGTCACGCGCACTTCCAGTCCCCATGCTCAGTCGACTCAGAAGCCTCTCAATATCCGAAATCCGTCCCAAAACATCTCTCAAATCTCCAAGTAACGTAGCATTCTCACGAAGTTCAGAAACAGTCTCAAGCCTCGCTTCAATCTCACCAGAATTCTTTAGAGGATGAATCATCCAATTCCTAAGAGTCCGTCCACCCATTGCAGTCTTCGCTTTATCCAAAACCCAAAACAAACTTCCTTCCTTTTTCATCTCTTTACTCGAATAAAAAATATCTAAATTCCGGATCGTCGAATCATTCAAAGCAATATAATCAGAAACCTGATAGAACTTAAATCCTTCCAAATGTTTAAGCTCAGTCTTCTGTGTTTCTTTGAGGTACTCATATAAAGTCGCAGCAGCATGCGTCGCTCCCTTCTTATCCTCCAACCCAAACACCGAAATACATTTCATCCCAAAACTATCTATCAAAACCTTCTCTGGTTCCCCATAAATTTCAAAAGGGAAATGAGCAACATCCTTCAACATAGCAAGCAGGCCACGAACCTGGTCATTATCGATCAAAGTCTGTGGCATTATAATTTCAGCAGGACTAACCCTCGAAATTTCTTGTTTGATTTCAGCCAAAGTCAAAAACTCGCTAACAAAAGCTTCTCCAGTAGTAACGTCCGCATATGCAAATCCATAAGCGTCAAAACTTTGAACCAAACAAGCCACGTAATTATTAGACTTCCCCTCCAATAAATTATCATCCTGAGTAGTCCCAGGAGTTACAACGCGAACAACTTCTCTCTCCACAATCCCGGTACCATCCGGCGCAGTGACCTGATCACAAATCGCCACTTTTTTACCAGCCCTAGTCAGCTTTCCCATGTATTTGTCCGCAGCATGAAAAGGAACTCCACACATTGGAGCCTTCACCCCATTCCCTTTATTCCGAGAAGTCAGAGTAATATTCAGAATCTTTGAAGCCTCCACGGCATCTTCAAAAAACATCTCATAAAAATCCCCCAATCTAAAGAGCACAATACAATCACTGTATTTCTCCTTCACAGTACGATACTGCTGCATCATTGGAGTAAGTTTTTCGCCCATAAAAACACCTAAAAAAAACTCAAGGCTGAGATTGTATCATGAACCTTTACATAAATGAAAAATTTCGTATTGAAATTTGTTAGAAACTAAGGTGGTAGGGTACTCGCTTGGAAAAAACTTCTGAGAGCGACCCTACCGGTACAAAAATCTCTAATTGTCCTAAAGGGATGCGCCCACAGGAAGTGGGGCTAGTGGGAGGTCTTCTGGATCATCCCCGCGCAGGCATCGAGGTCCTTCGGGGGGACGAGCAGGCTCATGTCCTCGCTCAGCGAGAACTTGTACGCCTCGCGGCCTTCGGAGAGGGTGCGGACGAACGGATCATCCCACCAGGTGGCCTGGGGGGTCAGCACACAGCCCTTGTCGCCGAGGGGCTGCATCTGGAACCCGACATCCCGCTTGTCCTCGGTCCGAAGGATCGTGATGAGGGCGATGATGTGGGTGTCGCCGCAGGTCTTGGGCAGGGCGTAGGTGTACGTTGCCTTCTCGGCGGCCAGAACCTCCAGGACCTCTCCGTCGGAGAAGCGATCCCCGTTGATGGCTCCCTGCATGGTTGCCATGGAGACGCGGATGGCTCGCACCGTGGGTGGCTCCGTCTTGAAGTCGATGGTGATGACGCCTCCCCACATGGTGTCGAGGTTGGATTCCTCCTTCTCGGCCTTCTCGGTCTCGATCGGCCTGACCCTCGGAGACTTGGGCTCCAGAGCCTGGGTTGTGGCCGAACACCCGAGGGAGACGGCGGTGAACAGAAACACGAACAGAACGGTCAACTTGGTCCTCATGATTTCCTCCATCATAAAAGGGACCTACGAAACGTGAAAGGCAGCCAGCGAAAACTGATGCCAACATTGGATAGATAGCGCCTCGTCAAACGAGTACCACCACCTTAATTTCTAATAAAGATACGAATTTTCAAAGGACACTAAGTTTCAAGGCACCAGAAGTGCCAGGCCGAAAACAATACCATAAACCAACAGCCTTGTCAATACGACCTAAAAATGGTATAATAATACTGTTAAAAACAAAAAATAACACAAAAATATGCCTCTACAAAAATCATCAGAAAAATTCACAAATTCAAAAGAATTTCTCAAAGGACTCAAAGGAGTCGATTTCAAAATGGAAGAATCTAAAGCAGGAATGCTAAATTCTCTCGATCATTCGGGGGGATATAGACTAACAAAAGGGGAAGCTCTATACAGAGCGGGAAAGCTAAAATCCGTAGAAGACATGAAAAACGCGGCTGCATACAGCCTGGATGAACAAGATCTTGATGGATTTTTGGATCAATATGGAGGAGATAAATACGTAAAAAGAGTATTTGTATATGGAGTAAGTAAGATGAAACGAGACATACTTATGAGAGAAATGAATTTCGAAAAAGATAAGCAAAAAGGAGGTGCATTTGCAGGATTGAAAAATTATTCAACTTTCCAAGAAGCATTCGCAGCAGGATTCTACAAAGATTTCAATCTTTCATATGATGCGATCATGGAAAAAGGATTGTCTGTATCAGAGTATAGACAAAGGAAAAAAAGAATTAGAAAACTTGAGAGTAGAGTAGCTCGAATTGAAGCTCAAGAAGAGACTCAGGAAGAAGCGCCTCAAGAAGAAGTACGAAAGGGTGTAAAGACTAAAGGAGCAGAGAAAAAACAAGAAAAAAAACAAGAAAAAGAACCTAAAAAAGCTCCAGAAAAAGCTGAAGAAGAAAGATTAAAAGCTATGAAAGAAAAGGTTAATACAGCATACGCTGCGGTCAAGAATTATAATGATTTAGCCTTGGAAATTAACAGAAAATATAAAGGTTTCATAGAAGAGAGTAGCATCACAAGTTTAACTCCATATGCAGATAGCGAAGAATCTATGGATCAAAACTTCTACAGACAACAAACAGTTAATGGGAACTTAGAAGGATTTAATCCAGATTGGTTTAATCTCGAGAAAAGCACAATCGAACATCTAGAAAAAACTGTAACTGAAAACTACACAAATCTACTTTCAAGATTGGAAGGATACATAGCCAGATGCAAGAAATCAGTCAGGTTATACTATAGCTATGCAGATACTCCAACAGGAGCAGAAACACTGGAATTCAACTACAAAATCACTGACGTTCCAGCCTTCAAGAAAGGGCTTTCAGGAGATATTAAAAAGCTCAACGAAGCTGCAAGAAAAATAAGAGCTGCAATAAAAAATCTTAAGTAAACCTGGATCCACCGCCTAAAAGCTCTGTCTCACAGCAAACATTTTTTGAAACCAAGACTTTTTCCGAGGTTTTCTTAATCCACGCTTAGCCTTGCTTCTATTGACGCGAAGACGCATGAAGTCCTGATTGTTGTCGATAGTTATCAATATCATGTCTATAAAAAGTTATTAATATGTACGAATAAGTCCACTCACAACACCCTGAATAACAAGCTCTTCCATAGGAGTAATCTCAGGGTCTGAATAAGAGCTGTTTTCAGCTCTTAGGAAAGCTCTTCCACCTTCCTTAACAAATCGCTTCAATGTATTCCCTCCATCGATCAGAGCCACCACTATATCGCCATTTTTAGGCTGAGATTTAGCAGAAGCTATCACCAAATCTCCTTCGAAAATTCCAGCATCAATCATACTTTCCCCAGTAACTCTCACCATAAAAGAATCTTTCAAATCTTTAACAAATCCATCTTCAAGTCCAACCCAATCATCAACATATTCTTCAGTAATAACAGGTCCACCAGCAGGGATCATCCCAAGGAGAGGAACCTTCACAACATTACTAGAAAGTCTATCACGAACAGTATCCAAAAGAGCTATTCCACGAGCAGTTTCATCTTTTTGAATATAACCTTTCGCTTCAAGAGCCTTCAAATGCTTCAAGATGCTATTGTCACTACTAACCTTAAAATGCTCTCTCATTTCCTTCAAAGTAGGAGATCCTCCATTGCTTAATTGATATTTCTCAATGAAACTTAAAACCGCTTGTTGTTTGTCAGTCAAAGAATCCATAAGTAGAGGGTAAGTAAATACTCACCCATAATATAGGTGAGCGCATACTCACCGTCAAGCTTTTTTTGAAAATTACATCGCAGAACTACTTTTCAAATTCGAAAATTTTCTTCTGCCTAAAACGAAAGAGGAATCCAACAGGTTTATATAGAGCAGTCTCCCTTTTTGAATTATAAGTTCGAACGCTCTCATTATATTCTTTTGCACGATTTTCAATATCGCTTCCCAAGTCATCCAACTCTTTTTTTAACTCAAGAAATCCAACATCTTTGCTCAGATCCTCTCGAACATCCCCAAACCGTACCAAGTCAGCCAAAGATTTACTGAAACCATATTCTTTCTCAGTCTTTTCACCAGAAGCCCCAAGCACGCGTCGAGCCTGATCCCGAGCCTCAACCATTCCCATTACTAGTTTTCCCAATTCACCTTTCCCACTTTCTTCCCCAACTTCAGACCTCAAAACTTCGGCCAAAATAGGTGCAACGTCATGCCTTTTCCTAATCTTCTCATCTACAAATTCCCAGCTCCCAGCAGCACCCTTCCGAAGTAGCCCCAAATGCCTAGTCCCCACAGCAATCCAAAGAATTACCAGGAACAGAACCGAACCGCCAATAATGAAATAAGTATTATCCATGCCAAGATTCTACTCTAAAGCCCATCCCACCTACAATGTTTTTTCAACATCCTCCCGATGCAACCTCAAATCATTATAAGAAGGAACAAGATAAGTAGGTTCTTGGACACTGACCATCTCGACCGCAGATTTTACGATATCGCCAGTTATCTTCTTGGCCGCGTCCTCAACTTGTTGCCTCTCAAGATCGAGCATCTCTTTAGACTTTTTCTCTGAAAAAGACCCCAATCCTTTGGCCTCTTCCTGCCGGAGATTTTGGAGCCTTCCTTTTAAAGTTGCATCCCTTTTTATCCTTGATAGACATCTGAAATGGAAATTCACATTTGGAACATAAGTGAGCAAATGAGAAGCTTTTTCCGAAGCAAGTGTTATGACCAGATCTCCGTAATTCAGTAGATTATTTAAAATCCCTTTCTGGGATTTTTTTACGTCCTGTATTTTTGTGACATCCAGCACTTCATGAGAATCAGTGAGGAACAGCGTTTTTTTATGCAGAACAACCCTAGTACTGGTAAAAATTACTGTACTCAAGAAATATGAGAAAAATCTAAAAAAAGTTTTATGTAAATAAACAGTCATCAAAATAACAACCCCAACATAAAGAATCTGAAGACCAAAATTCCCAGCAATAATCCCGCTTATTCTTCTCACCCCAAAAAATAAAAAGGACTCTGCAATTGCGAACAGAATCCATAATCCAATGTGTGATAAAGCTTGCATCCAATGCTTGCGACAGAAGCAAATCAAGTCCTCATTGACTTGCTGCCCCTTGAAGTACATATCCTTGAACCCCTCCTTATCAGAACGGGGTTGAGGTTTTTGTCTGACTGGTAAAATTAGTCCAAGCATCTAAAGGTAGTAAAAGGTTAGCCAAATAAAAGCAAAAGCATGAAAAACAACACTTAATAGATAAAGTGCATTAACATAACGAATACGAACGAAGCCAAAGAGGCGGGTGTATCTAGATTCTGGAAGGGGGTGTTTTTCGGCATACCTTAAAAGCCTCATCTGTGCGACTACTGTAAAACCTATTGAAACGATCATCACCATAATGACCAAAAATTTTATAAACATTCTTGGTTGGTTATTTTTTTAGAGACCAAAAAGCGCGTCCCCGAACCGGAATTTCAATGAACCGAATTTTAGAATTGCCCCTTTGCCCTTGCGGTAGTCAATAATAGGGGATTAGAGTTTTTTTGTCAAATTCTCGCCATTTCATCAACTATCCTCTTCGCAGCATTCCCGTGCTGAATTTTCCCACCCTTAAATTCCTCTTCCTTAGCCAATTCAATAGCTCTCAAGAATTGCTCGTCTCCAACTTTTCCCGAAAGAACCTGCCAACCATAATCTTCACCGCAAACTTTTGCATTCACAATCTGATCTCCTCGACTCGCCTCCAATCCCAAGGGGACAATTACAGCCTGTTTTTTCAAAGCAGCTAGCTCTGCCAAACTGTTAGCACCTCCACGACTCACCACTACAGAACTTATCGCATAAACATCTTTAAGCTCGTCATACAACAACTCAAACTGTTTATAACCCTGCTTCTTCAAACCAAATTTCAGATTGCCCTTCCCCACAATATGAACCACCTGCCACTTCTTTAAAATTTTATCCAAATTATTCCAAATCAAATCATTTATTTGCTTAGCTCCCTGACTTCCTCCCATCACCAAAAGCACGTTCCCAAATTTATGAAATCCACACAACTTTCGCCCATCTTCAGTTGACCCTTTCAGAACCTCTCTTCGAACAGGATTCCCCACAACCTCGACCAGTCCCTTCCTAGAAGAACTGCCAAACCCATCACGACTCTTATCAAAACTCACAAAAATTTTATCCGCAAATTTAGAACCAATTTTATTAGCCAAACCAGGCGTAACATCCGATTCGTGTACGAAAATATGAATACGTTCTCGTCCAAACAATCGCCTCCAAAAATTAATCCAAGCAGTTCCAACAACAACAGGAACAGACACAAAGCCCCCCTTACTGAAAACAACATGAGGATTGAATTTACGAATCACGCGCACCGCATTAAAAACTCCAAACATCACCTTGAAAACATCCACAAAATTTTGAAAAGAAAAATACCTGCGCAACTTACCACTCGAAACTGCCTTGTACTTAAACTTCTTCAGATCCAAATCCAAAGCAAAACGCAAGACAGCATCTTTTTCGACGCCTTTCTTGGCGCCGATATAGAGAAGTTCGTGCTTACGACTTCTCCTAGTAAATTCTTCTATAACGGCCAGGTTTGGAGTTACGTGACCTAGAGTTCCTCCTCCTGTTAGTAGTACGCGCATGGTTTCCTTTTTGAGCAGATATACTTAATAAAATCCCAACACCAACCATTGAAGCAATCAACGATGACCCTCCATAACTAACAAATGGCAAGGTGATCCCCGTAACAGGCATCAAGGCAGTGTTCACAGCTATATTAATAAAAGCTTGCATAACGATCCAGACAGTTATCCCAACAGCCACCAGTGACTCGAAATTACTCCGAGCATGATTGGCAATATAAAACCCTCTTTGAGCTATTACAAAATAAGCAATAATAATAAAAACAATTCTCAAAAACCCAAGCTCCTCAGCAGAAGCTGCGAATATGAAATCATCTGTAGCTTGAGGAAGCCAGTACGATTTTTGAATCCCTTGAGTCAGCCCTTTCCCAAACAGCCCCCCACTTCCCACCGCGATATTAGCCTGTTTGCTTTGCCAACAATTATCTTCAACACATTCCTCTCCCACATTACTAAAAGAAACAAACCTCTCCCTAACATGAGAAATAGAAGTCACCAAAATTATCGCCAAAAACAAAGCTGCAAAAAATCCAATCAATAGATGCTTGGCTCTCGCCCCAGCAATAAAATACATACTCACAGCGATAACCCCAATCACCAGCGTTGATCCAAGATCAGGCTGCATCAACATAGGTACAGCAATTAGCCCACTCATAATTACAAAAGGAATAAACCCCTCAGCAAAGTCTTCTATTTTCCGACCTTTCTTGGTAAAGAAATAAGCCAAATACAAAATCAGTGCAAGCTTCGCAAACTCCGTCGGCTGCAAAGAAGTCCCCGAAATTACGAGCCAACTCTTCGCAATCGTTCCAAACCCATCTCCCATCAACAACACAAAACTCAGCATGAAAAACATCCCAAAAAACAGGACGATAGAAATCTTCTCCCAGAATTTAATAGGCAATTTGAATGCGACAAAAAACGCCACAATCCCAACTCCCAATCTGATCAAATGATTTTTGAATAACAGGTAACAATCAACTTCCGCATCCCCACAATTCGGATACAAAACCCCCGGCGCAGAAAGCTGTATAGACTTCGGCACGCCAATACTAGTAATCATCACAAGCCCAAAAATCAACAACAAGAAAACCGCCAACATGAGGATTTGATCTGCTTTTAATATGCTTTTCATCCTAATCATAAACCAATAACGCCGTTAATCGCGCCACAAAAATTTACACCAAATCAGTCTTCTTGTACAATGGTCTTAAGATGACAAAACTAAAAAAATCACAGAAAAATTCTCTTATAGTTACTCTGATAAGCCTGCTGGCCCTTTTGGCCGACCAGTGCACGAAACTTCTTGCACTCGAATATTTTGAGAAGCCAGTCTCGGTAATAGGAGACTTCCTCCAGATGGAATTGTCTTTCAATCCAGGCATTGCATTTGGAATTCCGATCAACCCTAGAGTGATATTGATCCTCTC
>CAZBZZ010000040.1:0-8559 GCA_964496555.1 uncultured Candidatus Peribacteria bacterium | reverse complement strand
TGTTAAGTGTTGTTGTTGGTGCCCGGGTATTACTTGAGGTTTACATGATGCCCGGGCGCTAAGTGAATTAGCGCTCCGCATTATAGAGTGCTAATTAAAAGAGGTCAAGGGGAGTTTTTAAGGTGTGATGAAAATCCTGGTTTCTTTGATTCTATCTACTATTTCTGTTGCTATCTTTTTTATGGAAGCTACTGTTTCGGGGCAATGACGGTTGGTTTCTATGGCAATTAGTCTTCCGCATGTTGGTGCGTTTATTATCATCATTAGTGCTGCTCCTACTATGATTTGTTGATGTAGTTTTATATTGCCTTTATCTGGCTTGTTTGGAGTTTTCATGTCTTATTGTGAGGTAACTTCACTCCATTCCATTCCTGATCCTCCTGCTATGTGTTCTACTAGTTTTTGCATTATGGCTTCTTCAATAGCTCTTTTCATTTCTTCTGGTGTGCAGCCTTGCGATGGGCAGTTGTCTGTGATGATCTTCCATAATTCATCTGGTAGCCAAAGCTCTCCTTCTTCGACTTCTCTTTGTTCTGCTTCGGGTGAGTATTTTCCGTCTGGGCAAGCTCTACTGAGTGCTTCAAATGCTTTTACCAGATTTGGTGGCGCTGCAAATTGTAATGTTTTTATTCCTCTGTGTTTGTCTAGACAAGGGATTTTGTGAGTTGCTTCTCTGATTTCACAACTTACTGGTTCTGGATCGTCACCGAATGGGTCTATCTGAATCTCTATGAAAAATTTTCCGTCTTCCATGTATGGTCTTGCAGCGAGAATGGGTGGACTGAATAATCCTAAATCTCTTTCTAAGTCTAAGTCTGTTTCTTGGCCTGGATTACTTGAAGCTTCTCTTATTAACACTTCTTTGAAATACTGTCTTATCCCTGAGTGATCTTTGTTGTCTATTTCTAGGAATTTTTGGGTTGATGCTTTGTTTGTTTTGTTTCTTTCTAGTTTTGTTGCAATTTTCCATCCTATTCCTGCTATGATCAAAGTCACTAGGATTGTGGTACCAATACCAAGGCGGTTTGATTTTGCTGGGTCTGTTGTGTTTGGCCTGGCACCTTCAATCTGCTCAGCAAGGTCTGCTGGTTTGTATGTTGTTCTATTTGTTCCGTCTGAAAGACTCATGTTTAATAGTTATTACAAGGAGGGGAGTATGACGAAAAAAGCCTTTTTTGTCAACCCCCTTGTCTTGATGTCGAGAGGGGCTATTCTCCCATTCCGACTTTTACTTTTGCAGGTCTGATCACGTGGTCTCCTATTGTGTAGCCTGGTTCGAGGACTTCTAGGACTATGTCTTTTGGTCCTTTATCTTGAACAATTGCTTCGTGTAGATTTGGGTCGAATTGTTGATCTTGGGCTTCTATTTCTTTTACGCCTGATTGTTCTAGGGCTTGGGTGAGTTGGTTGAAAGTTTGAGTGATGCCTTGAAGCCACTCGTTTGCTTCGGTGGGGAGGGTTTCAGGTGTGTGGGCTTGGGCGCGTTTGAAGTTGTCGAGGACTGGTAGGATGTTTTTTATTAGGTCTGCGTTGGCGAAGAGGGCCATTCTTGAGCGATCTTCTTCTGTTCGACGTTTCATGTTTTCCATGTCGGCTATTGCTCGGCGACCGAGTTCGGTCATTTCAGCTAGTTTTTGTTCTGTGTCTTTTAGCTTGAGTTCTAGGAGTTCTGTGTTTTGTAGGTTTTGTGGTTTTGCGGAAGATTTGGCTGATTTTTTTTTGTCTTCAGTCATAGGGAAGTTTAGTTATTTTCAAGTAGGAGTTTTATTTGTTCTACCATTGCTATGTTGAATGGGTATTTCATACGAGTGGGGCCGAGGAGTCCTAGGAATCCTTCGAAGCCGATAATGTTGTATTTTGCGACTACCATTCCACATGATTGGATTTGTTCGAGAATGTTCTCTTCGCCGATGTAAGCTTTGGTTTCGTCACCTATGTTTAGTGATTTTAGGGTTTTGAGGAAATTGTCTCCGTGTTCGAACATTTCCAAGACTTGGCTGGCGTGGATGTTGTTATTGGTGAATTCTGGTTGTTTGAGTACGTTTGAGAGGCCAAGATAGAATGTTCTGTTGCTGTCTGGGACTGTTGCGAAGCTTGCGCATCCTGTTGCTCTTGAAAGGAGTTGTACGGCGTCGTATACATATTCTTTGGCTTTTTGGGTTTTGTATTCTTCTGATAAGTTTTTTATGACTTTTGTGGCTTCTTCTCGGGCTTTTTCGATGTCGGCGATTTTTTCGACGTACTCACGGTATCCTTTTGTGGTTGGTACTCGGCCTGCTGAAGTATGTGGTTGGTATATGAAGCCGTCGTTTTCGAGAGTGGCCATGTCGTTGCGGATTGTGGCAGGGGATACGTGAAAATTGTACTTCACGATTATTGTATTAGAACCGACTGGTTCTGCCGTGTCGATGAAGTGTTTTACGATGGCTTTTAATACTTTTTGTTTGCGTTCGTTGGTCAAGTTTGCTCGGTTAAAGGTGCTCAAATTTTAGCACTGTGGATTATATAGTGCTAAATGGTGGTTTGGCAAGGGGGAGAGAAGGAGTGGTTGTTTTCGTCAGGCTCTTGACAAAAGGCGTTTTTGGGGTTATAGTGAAGTGCTCAGTATAATTAACCAAATAAATATGTCTGATACTGGTAAATCAAAAAGTTTAGAAACTAACACTTATCAGCTTGCTTCGGGAGGGGAGGTGGTTGTTAAGACTCCTGGTCATGGTTGGCCTTCTGTTGCGTATGTTGCGGATTTGGATCCTAACTTAGAGTTTCAGGGTCCTGGTCAAATCTATCCTATTACTACTCTTGAGGGGCATGAAGAACCGCCTGCTGAAACTAGGAAATCTCCTGAATCTCTTGTTGTTAAAAATGTAAGAGATCAAATTGCTGATCTTTTAGAAGGAGAGGAAAGGGAACGATTTTTGCAGGAGCAAGGTGAGGGAAGGGAGATAGTTCAATTGGTTGGTTTCCGTGAGTTGGCTGGTGCGAAGCCAGAGGCTAGAATTGAATGGCTTCAGGATGGTGTTTTGGAAGAAGTTGCTTCAATTGCTGATTATGCAAATGATACTGGTAATGGAGAGAAAGATGACTGGGGAGATGAGCCTGCTCGGTTGAGTATGAGTCAATCTCAGACCGATGATTCTTTTGCAACTGGATTTCGTGATCCTACTATCCCAGAATTGGACCATACTCCGATTGATGGAGAGACTATAAGGACTGATGGTTATGTGGAATCTGATGAAGGAGGAGAGGATGATGGTCGTCCAGAAGATGAGACTCCTCTTGATGAGTTGATTGGTGGAGCGTAAGAATTAAAGTTCAAATCAAAAGCCCTTCAGTTAAAGGAGGGCTTTTTTGTTTGTTCCAGATCGTATTTCTCGCCACTTTCAGTGGGGAAATACTGAAAAAGCTTGAGAAATTTTGTTCCTGGCCGTCACAATTTCTCCGTGCTTTTTCTCCTGCGCTCCGCAAAGAACGCGGTCTTTGCTCCGCTCCGGATCGTGTTTCTCGCCACTCTTCCTACATCATCTCTCCCATCATCTTCGCTAACTCAACTGTTCTGACTGAGTATGCCCATTCGTTGTCGTACCATGAGAGCACTTTTACGAGGGTTCCGTCGATGACTTGAGTTGAGAGTCCGTCTACTACTGATGATAGGGGTTCGCAAACGTAGTCGATTGATACGAGTGGTAGTTCGTTGTATCCTAGGATTCCTTTCAATTCTCCTTGAGAGTATTCGCGGAATGCAGCGTTTACTTCTTCGACGCTTGTTTCTTTCTCTACTTCAGCGACCAGGTCTACCAATGAAACTGTAGGGGTTGGTACTCGAACAGATAGTCCGTTCAGTTTTCCTTCGAGTTCTGGCATCACTATACCCATTGCTTTTGCAGCTCCTGTTGAAGTTGGGATCATTGAGACTGCGGCAGCTCGAGCTCGGCGGAGGTCTTTGTGACTGACGTCGAGAATTCTTTGATCGTTTGTGTATGCGTGGATTGTTGTCATTAGCCCTCGTTTTACTCCGAATTTCTCATGCAATACTCTTGTGAATGGAGCCAAACAGTTTGTTGTACAAGAAGCGTTTGAAATTATGTTGTGTTCAGGTTTGAGTTGTCCGCAATTGACTCCTCTTACTACTGTGAAATCTACGTCTTTTCCTGGAGCTGAGATTATCACTTTTTTTGCTCCTGCTTTGATGTGTTTCCCTGCGCCTTCACGGTCGCGGAACACACCTGTGCATTCCAATACGATATCAACTCCCAAGTCAGCCCAAGGTAAGTTTTCTGGATCGCGGTCTGAAGAGAAATTTACCATTTGGCCTTCTACTTCTACTCCATTTTCAGAACAAGAAGGTGTTTTGTCCCAAGTCCCGAAATTCGAGTCATATTTAAGTAGGTGACATAGGGTTGTTTTATCTGCGGGGTCATTAACAGCCACCAGGTCAAAATCATCTGCAAAGTCGTCCATTAAAATCCGAAAACAAGCACGACCGATCCTTCCGAATCCGTTGATTGCAACTTTTGGTTTCATATTTGAGAGGTTAAGGGTTGGTAGGGTTTTGCGTTGAGGCGCTCCCTATTAGATAAAGGCCCCATTTCAAAGGCCTTGAATTTGACTTTAATTGCACTCTAAGTATAATTGGCCTCGGCCAATAATCAAGACTAACAACTTTGTTATGCGCATGAATATTAAAAACATGGCAGACGTTGTACAGAAGGCAGCGGACTCTTTACGGGAGGGGAAAATTGTCTTGCATCCTACGGAGACATGTTATGGTTTAGCTGTAGATCCTACTAATGAAGAAGGATTGAAGGCTTTGTATTCTATGAAAAAGATGGAGGCTGATAAGCCTTTGAGTATTATGGTTGATTCTGTGGGGATGGCTGATAAGTTTGGTCTTTTTAGTAATTATGCGCAGAGTATAGTTGAAAAGTTTTGGCCTGGCCCTGTTTCTATTATGGTTATGAAGAAAAGGGGGAGTCTTCCTGAATTTTTTAATCCTGGTCAGAAATTCGTCTCTATTAGGTATAGTAGTAATCCTTTCAGTATGGCGATGGTTAAGGCTTTGGGGAAACCTGTAGTTACGACTTCTGCTAATCTTTCAGGTAAAATTCAGTGTTATTCTGCTTCTGATGTGAAGAAACAATTTGGGGTTCGAAGATATGGGAATATTGGGTTTGTTGTTGATGGTGGGAAGATTGATGAAAACCCCCCTTCTACTATTGTGAAGATTGTTGGTGATACTACTGTTTTTGTTCGTGGTGATGGAAGTGAGATGGGAGGGATGATGAGGTGATTTTTCATTGACTTAAATGGGTTTTTGCTGGTATAAGTGTCTTCCTGTTTTTAATGTAAGAGTTATGTTTTCTGATGTTCCTGGGGACACTAAAGTGTGTGTTGTTAGAGAAGATGCAATTGTTCCTATTCGTGTTGAAGTTGTTTCTCAGGTACCTGTAAGTTCTGTTCCGGTAAATGAGGTTGCAGAGCTTGTGAAGAAGCGTCTGGCTTCAGTTGGGTTGAGTAATTGTCTTGCTCGTGTTGACTCTGTTGAAAAGAATACATTTTTTCTTGATGTTTTTAATAGAGGAGATGATTTGGCAAGAGTTAGATCTCATATTTCACAAATGGTGCTCAGAATGGATGATGGCCTAGTAACTCTGAATATCCTTAAGTAAACAGCGCATGTATTGATCCGAAGCCTGTTGTAGTGACTAGTCTTTTTCTTGGAATTGTGTTATAATAACGCTATGGAATCTTTAGAAAAACAAAAAGCAAAGGAAGTAGTTCTTACCAAGGAGGAGAAGGAGGCTGGTGCTCTATTTCGTGATTTTGTTGGTACTTATAATGAGGAGTATTTGAAGTATCGTCCTGATTTTGAAAGAGCTGTCGAAGGGTTTGATGATTATACTGAAGAGGTAGCTCTTGGGGCTATGAAACGTCTTACTTTGGAAACTTTCAAGAAGGAAGTTAGTCCTTTGATTATGGCAAATCAAAAATATTTAAAGATACTGAATGGTGCTTTGAAGAGTATGAATGGATATGCCTCAAAATTGGATGCTTTGGCTTTGAAATATCCGGAACTCAAGAAGTCAAAGAGATATTTGGAAATTGTTGATAGAGTTGATGGATTGACTAGGTTGGCACATGAAAGGGTTAGTGAAGACAAGGAAAGGCTAGAAAATGTTACTGAAATTATGGTTGAGTCTTGGCCGGCTACTGATTATTCAAATCTTAGAACGGCTTATAAGGCTGTTAGGTTTGCTCCTTTGTATGCTTGGAAACAAGTTGTTCCTCGAAAATCAAAAATCAATAAATCTGCTAGATTTTTGAGACATAATCTTGAAAGGGGAGCTGGTTATCTTCTTATAGACTCTAATGCAGATTGGTAAACAGCGCATGTATTGATCCGAAGCCTGTTGTGACTAATATGCCTGCGATTATGACTCCGAGGCTTATTAGAGCTATTGCTTGCCAGTATTTGACCCCAAAAAGGTAGGCTATTAGGCTTCCGCTCCATGCTCCTGAGCCTGGAAGGGGGATTGATACGAAGAATATGATGAAGACTTTCCCATATTGGGCGAATCTTTTTGAATGTTTGTTTCTGGTTTTGTCGAATAGTGCCGTGAAGAAGCGGTCCATTAACTTTGAGTGTTTTCTCAGTAGTTCGGTGATTGGGTTGAGGAGTTTTAGGATTATGAATGCTGGGATTAGGTTGCCGAGGGTTCCTATTATGAATGCTTGAATAGGAGTGAGGCCTAGGCTTATTCCCAATGGTATGCCAAGACGGAGCTCCAATCCTGGGAGCATTGAGGTGAAAAATGTTGTGATTTCTGGGGTGAGTAGTTCTGGCATGTGGGTATTATTACTTAGCCCCGGGTTTAAGTAAAGGGGTTGGTTGAACCCGGGGCCTAGAACCCGGGGGTGAAAAATTTGCAGGTTTAATAAAATCAGCCCCGGGGCCTAGGCAACCCCTTGTACACAAAAGTTATGCAATGAGCCTGTTTTGTGGCAAATGATTTTGAGAAACACTTTGAGATGGCTCTATAAGGAGAGAAAGTGGGTGTGATTGTGGTTGGTGAACACCTTTTTTGCACTCCTTTTCTTTGTGTTGGACGTGAAATTGTTGACGAACTGGTCTTCTAACCTTATTTTTAGGTGGACGAGCAAGAGTACAAAATTTATACACAGGATGTGCACAAGTTTTGAACATTGGTCTGCCGGGAAAGATAAGTTTTGACCTTATAGAAGCCAAAAGATGGAGCATATGTCAGTGTTAAAAGAAGGTGTTTGCAAGTATTTAGGATTGAACGAGGGGGAGGTCGTTGTTGATACGACTTTGGGGCTGGGAGGACATGCAGCTGGAATGCTTGAATTGGTTGGAGAGAAAGGGACATTGATTGGGTTTGATCTTGATAAAAAGAACCTGGAAGAGGCGGAGAAGAGATTGAAACAGTATAAGAATAAGATTCTAATTAACGATAATTTCAGATCTTTAAAAACTAGGGTTCAAGAAGCTGGTTTTGACCAGGTAGATGCGGTTTTGTTTGATCTTGGATTGAGCTCTCCTCATGTTGATGAGGCGGAAAGAGGTTTCTCCTTTATGAAAGAAGGTCCACTCGATATGAGATTCTCCAAGGATCAAAAACTTACTGCTGCTGATGTTGTGAATCATTATACAGAAGAGAAATTGGCGGATGTTATATGGAGGTATGGAGAAGAGAGGAAGTCTCGAAGGATTGCTCGAAAGATTGTGGAAAGAAGGATGGCCAAGAAATTTGAGACGACTAAGGATTTGGCTGATTTCCTTGAAGGAGTTATCCATTCGAGAGGCAAGAAGAAAGGTAAGGGAAGCAAGCATCATCCAGCGACGACTGTGTTTCAAGCCTTAAGAATAGAGGTCAACGATGAGTTGGATGCTCTTAAAGAGGCGCTTCAAGGTTCGATGGAACTTTTGCGGGTTGGTGGGAGGATCGTAGTGATCTCTTATCACTCGTTGGAAGATCGAATTGTGAAGCATTTCTTTAAGGACTTGGCTCGAAAATGTATATGTCCTCAGGAGGTTCCGATGTGTAAGTGTCGGGGAGAAGCAGTTGTTGAATTGCTGACTCGGAAACCTGTTGGACCGTCTGATGAGGAAATGGCGGAGAACCCTAGAGCAAGGAGTGCAAAACTCCGAGCTATCAAAAAATTAATACCATTACAATAAAATGTCACAGTTAGTCTTAGAAAAAGGTGCATCGTATCAAAGAAGCTTGTTGAAGCGGATTATTCCGGCTCGACTTCTTAATTTTGAGTTGAGTCCTTACTTCTTGATTGTTTCGTTGGTTGTATTTGTTTGTCTTTTGACTTTGACTACTTTGATGTTTGCTACAAATGAGGTTACGAAAGGGTATATGTTGAATAAACTTGATGCTGAACAACAGCAGCTTGTGAAGGAGCGTGAGATTAAAGATATGCAACTTTCTAGAGTGAGGGCGTTGGATGCTATTAAAAATACTTCAAAGGTATCTAAGATGGTTAGGCCTAATAATGTTGCTTTTGTCCACGGAGAGACAGTTGTTGTTTCAA
>CAZBZZ010000039.1:0-8601 GCA_964496555.1 uncultured Candidatus Peribacteria bacterium | reverse complement strand
CATCATAATCCTCAGGTGGTTTCTCATACCCAGTTAGATAAAGTTGAATCAGCAGAAACCACAAACGTATAATTTTTGCATAAACATCAATCGCTGCAAGAGTCTCATAATCATCATACTGCTCAGCCATCCCCCAAATTGTCTCAATATCATTATATGAAGGAGAGCCACCTATCAACTCAAACATATAATGTGGCTGGCCAGTTTCCTCTACCACCCTAATTCCCTCAGCAAACACCTCCTGCAAAGGAACATTTACCTCAGCTAATTCAGCATTCGATTGACCAACAACATTCAAGAATCTGGCAGTCATAACATTGAAAGCCGCATAATCCTCATTAGTCATACTAAAAGGATCAATCGACTGAATTAAACCTTCATATTGCCTTAACAGCATCCCATATTTTTCTTCCTTAATTCTGTCTATATTTTCCCTTCTTATTCTTTCTTTCTCCATCTTAGCCTCCCACTCAGCCTCCCATTCAGCCTCAATCTGCGCCTGATACTCTTCGTATTCTTCCTCACTATAAGTTTCTCCATCGATAGTAATCTCAATAGGCTCAGGCTCTAAATCCTCACCGTCATTGTCATAATATTCTCCATCCACATCAACTTCTTCACCTTCCTCAAATTCTTTGTCATAATCTTCTTCGTTACCATCCTCATCATCTAATCCAAGATTCTCTCTCATACGCTCTTTTTCCTCATCAGAAAGATCTTTACCAAGCCTAGCTTCAGCATCTTCCACCAATTTATCAAAATTCACCTCTTCTCCGTCTTGCCCCTCAGGCTCTTTCTCACCATCATCACCACCTTCTTCTCTAGCCTTTTTCTCCTCAACACCAGAAGTCTCCCTAAGAGATGACTCTGAGTTCATGATTACAGAAACACTTTCACCGGACTGGAAATGAATCAGCTCATATCTTGACCACTCAATCAAATCCTCAGTAAGATCACCCCCTTTCATCAATTCATCAAAAGCCAATCTGACAGTAGACAGCCCCGAATCATACCCCCTTTTTATAAATTTATAATCGAATCTTTTACCAATTGCTCTATTCAGATCTTCACAAACAACAACCTTTTTAGGGCTAGCCCCTTCCTTCAACTGCTTAAACTCCCACTTAACCCATTCAACCAAATCTTTAGAAACAACGCTCTTCTCCCTCAATCCAGCAAATAACTCCATAAAGCTAGGGAGCTCACCAGCAAAAGCCTTGTCAACCAACTCTTTCTCACATTTTCCACCAAGAACTTTCTTCAACCTCACCCACCCCATTGCAAGAGGTACTAAATCAGGAACACTAACAACCTTTTTCTTCTTATCCCTAAAAGCCAAAGCTCCATTCACAGAAGCCTTTTTATCAAAGAAATACTGATTCTTTATAGCCTCCTTGATAAACTTCAAAAAATCAACCATATAAGGATTCTCATCCCCACTCATAGCCACAATTGCCAAAGTTTCTTGCTCAGAAATCCCAGCAAGCTCCATCCATGCAATAGCCCTAGAAAAAATGACACCATCCAGCTCCATCTTTGCAGAAAAATCCCTTTCAAATGCCCCCAAATCCGCACTAGCCTGGGAAACTATTTCAACCTCCCTCGCAGTAACAGCATCAAGCTCAAGACGCGGTTGTTCCTTTTTCTTCTTTGGAACCACCTTAGCAACTTTTGATTTTTCTAGACCTCCTGGCATATTTTAGTTTTTATTATTTATTTATTAAGTTTCCCAAAATCCATAACCAATTTATACGCCTCCTTCTGCCAATCCTCCATCAACCCAGCTGCTTGCTTAACATCATCAGAAGCCCCAGAAGCAACCTCCCAATCATCCATATATATCTCAATCAAACTAGGACTAGGATTCTTCCCATAAAGAAGAACATCATCCGACAAACGAGCAAAGGCAATCAAAGCCTCATTAATTTTATCCCTTAATACAGGGAATCTATTCCCCATATCCCTAGCTACATCCATCATTTTATCAGCATAAGCATCATATTCCTTCTTGTTTGAAATAGGAGCAGTTCTCCTTCTTGCAATAGACATATCATAATACTCAGACGCTAAAGGTCCTAAATTATTAAGACGATTCGCTCCATCCATCATATCAACACGTTTTTTCAAGTCAGAATAAGGCAATCCAGCCAAATTATTCAGCTCTCTCATAGCATTTAGCTCAGTTCTCTCGCTAGTCTGACCCGTATTCCTAACCAACCCTATCCAACCCTCAACATAACCATAATTCAAACCGTCCAAAAAAGCCCTAACCATCACATCTTCATAATCAGAGACATTGAATCCGTAACTCTTAACCATGGCCTTAAACCTTGGATAAATAATAGATTTCCAAACAATCATCCTATCAACCTCCTTCATAGACTTGATTCTCTTCCACTCAGCCTTAGTCGGCTTAGCCTTCTTTCCCCATCTTTCCAAATAATCCAAAAACCACAAAGAATATGGATTCGTTTCATCACTAACAACTTCATGAGCGTCCGCATCACTCAAGCCAGAAATCTTCAAAAACTTAACAGCTTTTTCATAAAGCAAAAGAGCCTTATCCTCCTTCAATTCAGAAGGAACCTCAGGACTCAACTTGCCACGCTCTGACTTGCCTTTTTTTTCAATTCTAGGGTCATCAGACTCCACCCTAGAAGAAGAAACTCTTTCATTACCCATTCATTTTTGTGTTTATTTTTACAACACAATTATACCACAAAACCACCTCTCAGGCAACCTCCCCAAACCTGTTCAAGCCACAAAACTACTGCGAAGCAGCAAGCTTCGCTTACCCCCTCTCCTCCTCAGCAGACACATGCATGTACTCAGACTTATCATAAGAGAACAAATCGTCCTTTTTAAAGAATCGCGCAACCTCAGCCTCAGCATTTTCAACCGTGTCAGAAGCATGCACAACATTACACGCAACACTCATCGCAAGATCACCTCTGATCGATCCAGCCTCAGCTTCCCGAGCCTTTGTAATTCCACACAAGAGACGAACTGCATTCACAACCTCAAGCCCCTCCCAACACATCGCAATTACAGGAGTACTCTGCATGAATTTCGCCAATCCACCGAAAAACGGCTTATCAGCAATATGAGAATAATGTTCACGCAAAAGAGCTTCTTCAAGCTCCATCATTTTACATCCAATCAATTTCAAACCTTTTTTCTCAAATCTAGAAATGATCTCTCCCATCAAACCACGCTGAATAGCATCTGGCTTGATCAAAACAAGGGTTTGTTCTTTTACGTCTGACATAATAATTTGGTTAGATTTTAGCGGCGCCCACTTCAGGTTCGATCTCCCGAACTTAAGTAGGACCATTAGTTAAGTCCGAACTTAGCGGCGCCATTCTACACCACACCAAAAAAGACCTCAAGGCCGAAACCCCTGGGCACATCCGCCAACAAGCCAATAGGCTAAACCTTGCTACTCACAGTCTCTCTCTCAAGCGTAACCCCTTTACCAAATCTCGAGTCTGCTCCGATAGCTCCCATTAACACAAGGTCTATATCTCTTTTTGCATTATTAATAAGAGGATTTATCTTCTTTTTCTCGGGATCACTCGCCTCCACTAGTGTGAAAGATCCAAGTGTAGAAGTTTTCAAGTCTATCGACTTACCCTTAGGAACCTTAATTTTCAACGTTTCATTAGTAGCCAAAACCACGTCATCACTAAGCACCGCTTTCTTTGGGAACGCGTTCCCAATTTTATCAAGACCCAACTCAGTAAGAACAATAGGCATATAAGGCTTAGTATCAAGTTCCAAATAAGATTTATAAGGCTCCAAAAAGCCATCCATCTTACTCACAACTCCGCTGACAAAATCGTCCTTCCCTACCTTCTTGGCATTGTCCAGCAACTTATCCTTAGCCTCCTTGGCTCCAGGAACCGGCAAGAATAATCGAGCAAAGAAATTCAATGGATTCTTAGATTTGCCACTAATCAGCCCATGATATGCTTTTTCATACGCTGCCGCCTCTTCAGCTTCAGTAGCCCCATCCTTTATCTTAACCAACCCAAAGAAACTCAAAACAAATCCATAAAAAGGATTAGCCTTCATTGCCTCAACAGCAGCTTCCTGCTCATAAGACGCAAGAGGTTTTGCAGGGGCTTTATCATCTCCAGTCTTCTTTGCTTCTTCCTCTGCTTTGACAGCATCTTCCTCTGTAAGCCCTTTCACCTCAATCATCTTACTAGTTGTATTATAATCAACAGTGAAATATTTATGCTTAGTTTTATCAAATTTAGCTTTTTTAACCTGAACCTCCACCTCTTTAACAAAAGTAATAGCTGCAAGCTCAGCCTTTTCTGTTACATCTTCCGAATGCAACAATCCCTTCACAACTTCAGAAGGCTCCTCATCTTTTAATTTCTCCCAAATAGGACTATTCGCACGAGCTACGTCTCTGGCTTCGTTGGCAAGAACACCTTTATCACCAAAATCTTTATCCTCAGTCGGAAGAGTTAAAGCCTTAGGATTTTTCTTCAAATTAACCGCAATAGCTTTATACATTCTGTCTTTTTCTTCAGGCACAAGATTAAGGGCCTCCTTAAACTCCCTAAGAACCTTGTCCCCCTTCAACCTTTTCCTTCTAGCTTCAACTTTAGTCTCCACTTTCTTCTCTGGAGCTCCTTTAGCGCCTGGTTTTTCTCCTTCTCCTCCCATAGTTTTTTTAGTTAATTAATCAGTTAATTATACCAAAAAACAGCACGAAAAACAACCCTGTAAGCCCAAACCACTATCCCAACGCCTTTTCAAATTTTGCAGCATCAGAATATGGCCCAATCACCGCCAACCTAAACCGAGAAGAATCTCCAAATAACTCACCTGCAACCCGATGAACATCAGCCACAGTCACCGCCTCCACCGCGCGACCAATCTCTTCAGGAGTCATCACATCACCATGAAGCAATTCAAATTTCGCAAGCAAATGAGCATATTCCTCACTGTCTTCCAGGCTCAAAACCATCTTTCCCTTCAAGAAATTCTTCGCTTTCGCCAGTTCTTGAGCAGAAACCTCACCACCAGAATCGCCAGAACCACCCCCAGGACCAGCCGCAATCAATTTGTATTGCTCAACAATCTTCTCTACAGACATCTCTGCCCGACTAACATCAACCCCGGCAGTCGTAGAAATCAAACCAGTATCCATATAATCATCCGTTGAAGTCCTTATATAATAAGCCAGCCCATGTGCCTCACGAACATTCAAAAACATCCGACTACTCATATTCCCACCCAAAATCACAGACAAAACCCTCAAAACCCAATGATCAGGATGAGTTTCAGGAAAAGCCTCCACTCCGAGAGAAAGATGAGTTTGTTCAGTCTTTTTATTAGTTAAATGAACCCGATCCGACCCCATCTTCGATGGATCAATCTTCGCAAAATCATACGCCCTCTTGCCTTCCTTCATTGCGAAAAACTTCTCAACCTTCTTCACAGCCTCCTCGTCCCCAATATTTCCACAAACAGCAACCACCGTATTATCAGGTGTATACAACTCCCCCTTATATTTAACAAAATCTTCATGATCCACAGATTTTATAATCTCCTTCAACCCAATCTGGTCCCAACCCAAAGGCTGATCACCATACGCCAATTGCTCAAAATTCCAACCAATTTGATACATCGGAGTATCTTGATACATATTGTATTCCTCGAGGATCACACCCCGCTCCTTCTCAATTTCCTTCTGATCAAACTTGGCATGAAGCATCATGTCAGACAAAACATCAAAAGCCGTATCGACCTTCTCGGAAGCAACTTTCACGTAGTATCCTGCATACTCCTTCCCCGTGAACGCATTGAACTCTCCACCCACAGAATCGATCGCCTCAGACACTTCCTTCGCAGATGTATACTTCTCGGCACCCTTGAAAAACATGTGCTCCAAAAAATGAGAAATTCCATTTATTTTAGGTGTCTCATATCGACTTCCAGCACCCACCAAGACCAAAACGGTCACAGCCTTTGTACTGTCTAATTTGTTTGTAACTACTCTTAAGCCATTCGGCAAAGTTGTCTTTTTGAACATAGAAATAAGGTTAAATCTGGGCAAAATCTACCACTACCATTTTAAAATAGCAAATGGTATAGTTTGTCGAGCCTATGAGAACATACACCCCCAAAAACCCCGTCAACAAAATCACCCTACTCCAAATCGGAGCCGTTCTTTTGACGGTGATTCTAATTTCCCGCCTATTTTACCTTCAAGTTATAAGACACAGCGAATTTCAAGCAATCGCAGCCCGCGAACATTACGGATACGTCGAACTTCCAGCCCGCCGAGGTGAAATAATCATCACCGACTACCACTCAAAAGAAGAATTCCTTCTCGCAACAAACATCACTCTCGAACTCATATACGCAGACCCACATCTAGTAGAAAATCCCCAAGCTATTGCCGAAAACATAGCGCCTCTGATCTTCAATCTGGAAGACGCGCGCGAACAAGACGACGACCGCATCTCTGAAGCAGCAAAAAAATTAGCTCCAGAACTCACAGACGAAGAGATCGAGGAAATTTTGAAAGAAAAAACAGACGAGGAATTGGCCACAGAATTCAAAACAGAAGTATTTGAGAAAGTTGCCGCAAAAAAGCGTCCAGAAATTCTCCTTGCAACCGACCTAGACCAAGAAATGATAAATGAAATAAACTCATTCACAGTATCAGGGATCGAAGTTGTTGGAGAAAATCTATATGCATACCCCCCACTCATAACCAACACTGCAACAGCAGCTCTTCACCTAGCCCCAATAATAGAAATCCCAGGCAGTAAACTAGAAAACTTACTTAAGGGAACAAACAGATACACCGTTCTCGCACGAAAACTAGATCCCGACGTATCTGACCAAATTCACGAACTAATCCTACAAGACGAAACTGACTCCCTCTCAGGACTCGGATTCCAAGAGGAATATTTTCGCTACTATCCTGAGAACACACTCGCCGCAAACGCAACTGGATTCGTAGATTCAGCAGGGATGGGACAATACGGAATTGAAAGCTCACTCAATGCAGATCTCCAGGGAAAAAAGGGAGTTTTCCAAACACAAAAAGATTCAATCGGTCGCCAAGTAATTGTAGGAGAAAGTGTAATAGAGCCAGCAGTCGATGGAGACGATATAGTCCTTACCATCGATCGCTCAGTACAACTCCAAGTTGAAAGAATTCTAGACCAAGACAGAATAGACTTTCGCGCAGACAGCGCTCAAGCAATCATTATGGATCCATCCACTGGCTACATCACAGCCATGGCAAGCTCCCCAAGCTTCAATCCAAACAGTTTCGGAGAAGTCTACAAAAGAGTCTACATAAACCTAACTCCCGAAGACATTGAGAAACTCGTACCATCAGACACAGATGGGCTTTATTACTTCTACAGAAACCGGGACACACATGACTTTTATTACGTCTTCGAAGAAAAAAACGAACAAGGCCTCACAGAATACTACAGATACGAAAACTACGTCGGCCCAGCCGCATATCAAAACATGGTAGTCTCACTTCCATACGAACCAGGATCAGTTTTCAAATCAGTCGTAATGGCAGCAGCAATCGACGACGAGGACCTCAAACCAAGCTCAACTTTCACTGACTCAGGACCAATCGGAGTAGATTGGAACCGACACACAGGCGACTACGATTACTTCATCCACAACTCCGAAGATGACTACTACGGCCCAGGGACATCTATGACAAAAGTACTCGAACGATCCCTCAATACAGGAATGACATACATAGCCAAAACAATTGGAGCAGCATTGATGTACAACTATTTGGAAAAATTTGGATTTGGAGAAAGAACAGACATTGAATTCTCAAACGAAGCAACTGGCTACATAGAATATTACGACCTCTGGACAGAATCAGAATTAGCAACACACGCATTCGGACAAGGTTTGACTGTGACAATGCTCCAGCTAGCAAATGCATACGGAGCACTCGCAAATGGTGGAATCTTAATGCAACCACACATCGTACAAGAAGTCCGCCACGACGATGACTCAGTAACCACAAACGATTCACACGAAATCCGCCGCGTAATATCAGAAGACACCTCGAGCAAACTCACAGCAATGCTCACATCCGCAGTAGAAAACGGAGTAGCCAACAACGCACAAGTAGACGGCCACTACGTAGCAGGAAAAACTGGTACATCCCAAACATACAAAAACGGCCAAGCATTAAAGGGAGCCGGAACAACAATCACTTCCTTCTGTGGATACGGCCCAATAGACAATCCAAAATTTGTAGTCTGTATAAAATACGACCGCCCACGTGCAAGCGAATGGGGGGCAGTAACCGCAGCAAAAACCTTCAGTAAAATCGCAGACTATCTCTTTGATTACTACAACATTCCACCGGATAAATAGAATAGTCAAAATTGAAAAGACATGAAGGATAGAAAATGATGCTTTTGTTCGCGGAGGAAACCTCCGGAACAGGGGGTGCCTGGCAGCGGGAACCGCCAGAAGACACCCCCTTTTAACTCCTCGGTAGCCATAGAGAGGAGCGTTCCAGAGGGAGCAGATCCCTCTCCAGGTCTCAGACAGGAAACCAACAGGGTAGAATGTCCCCCA
>CAZBZZ010000038.1:0-8886 GCA_964496555.1 uncultured Candidatus Peribacteria bacterium | reverse complement strand
CCTGCCGTGATTCAAAAAATATTCGCAAGCTGCGTTTCCCCTTTTATTCGCGCTCTATCACACCCAGGGCTGGAACGGCCTCCACCATTTTTGCCACCCAGATTGATGTGAACTGCGGAGGTGTTCAGGTTCTGCCTGGGGATATCATCTTTGGAGATTCAGACGGCATCGTCGTTATCAATCCAGTCGAAGTTGAAGACATTCTCAACACAGCTGCTCAGATCCAATTGACAGAAGAAAAAGTGCAATCACAATTAGAGAAAGGAAAAAGCCTTCTCTCTCTGCTGAATTACAGAGAGCACTACAAAAAAGTGGAAAACGGAGAGGAGAGCAAACTCACGTTTTTAGTTTAAGACTAGAAAAGATAATATGCTCCGACACCGGCAAAGAGGCTGAGAATGTTGTCGGGTTCGGTAAAAAGATAAAAAAATCGGACATCCGCCAGTACCCCAAAAGAAGAACTCAAAAGAAAAGGAGAACCACTTCCTGAAGAAGGAGACGGTATGAAATTATTCAAGAATGCGGTAGAATATTTCCAGTAGACACGACCTAACGATCGCAAAGTGGAAATCAAAATAAAGAAAATCCCCAACCAACCAACGATCCTCTCAAAGATCTCATTCGTCTTAGGAGGAATTCTTATCACAGCATCAACTCTCTCCCTCGGCATTCAGCTCCTCAGCACAACAGGAATAGCATTAGGAGTATTAATCTGCCTAACTATCTCATATCTAGGTTTCACAAAAACCGCACCCAAAAGCCGAACCCGTCTAGTAATATGGGGAATATTCGGAACAACAATCTTCAGCGTAGTCACTGCAGCAATCTTCTATTATACAATCTCAGCTACTATCTAATAGAGAACCTAGCCAACACATCATCCAAAATTCTATTTGGATTGACCATAGTCAGAATACCTCTCACCGGAGCGGAGATAGTTCCGTTCTTCATATTAGCTTCAAATCCTGTGTATTTGTGAGTACCTTCCTTTAATCCAAGAGGAGCAGGAACTTCAAATCGCCCATCCGCATCTGCAATCACAACCGAAGTTGTAATCAATGACTCAAAGAAGAAAACTATTCTTGTTTTAGGTTTCGCTGTACCAGCAAAGATGCGCGCATCCTCAGGTCGTTCACGAAGTTCATTCAACGCAGCTACAAACTTCCCTTCATGCTTAGTTCCTTTGATATACGAGAGAGCATAATCAGTAGTCACAATTTGATACATTGCAGCTTCATAATCAAACTCATCTACATCGACATCTTCAAGAACCTCAACCCCAGCACCTGCAACTTCTATTTGAGGAGCATCAGTCTCTTTCCCAATACTCAACATAACAGGCTTACCATCATTTCCATCAGCCTCAGCAACTAAGAGAACATTATCTCCCTCTTTTACATCAGCATCAACCAGTGCAGACAAAGCAACGAACTTTCCTTCATCATCAGTCTTCACCTTAGTTGTTTTCAAAATAACACCACCTGAACTTTTAGCTGTAATGGTAACTTCACTGTTTGGAGTATAGTTTCCCGACAAGACAGCCCTTCCTCCTGACGACGCAACATTTCTGAATGTACCAACTGTCAACGTAGGCGCTTCATCCGTTGCTCGAGTTCCAAAGAACTGATCAGCGGCACCATCATCAGAATCCTCAGGATCTGTCCCAGACACCATTTCCATTCGATCCGATATACCATCCCCATCTGTATCCTGCGAACCATCAGTATTTCGGATAGTCTCATCCATAGACTCTGCATTGTTAGGATCCGTTCCCATTTCCCTTTCCAAATTATCAGGGACATTATCTCCATCTGTATCCAGAGAGTATGGATTTGTACCAAGTTCTAACTCTTCTTCATCGAACATTCCATCCCCATCCATATCATTATTTTCAGTCAATTCCAGAACTTGCTCAACAAACTCTTCATCCGCACCATTAACTTCCAAAGCATCATCAGTCATTTCTTGAATCGCTTCCACTAAATCTCGAACATCAGGCTCCTCATCACCTTCATCTTCAAATTCACCTTCACTTTCAGGCTCTTCCTCCCCTTCGCTAAGTGTAAAGTTTAATAGATCCAATAAATCTTCAGCATCTGTAGTATCCACTACTTCCTCAACAACTTCTTCTCCAGTCGACTCTTCCTCACGCACCTCTTCAGATTCGCCTTCACTTTCAGGCTCTTCCTCTCCTTCACTAAGTGTAAAATTTAATAGATCTAATAGATCCTCAGCACCACCTGTATCGATTTCCTCCTCGGCCTCTTCTTCTGTCTCCTCTTCTCTGTCCTCACTCACAGTAACTTCTTCTGGAGCTGATCTTTCGTAAGTTTCTTCAGTTCTTGTTTCTTCAGTAGTTTCTTCGGTATCTTCCTCAGTTCTTGAATCTTCAGTGGTTTCTTCAGTTCTTGACTCTTCACTCTCACCCTCATCTTCTCCATCACGCCCATCTTCTACTTCGCCTTCACCTTCTCCTTCACCTTCTCCCTCACCTTCACCTTCAGAGCCTCCACCACCTCCACCACCTCCAATTCCAATAATAGCTCCTCCACATCCTTGTGTGACCGCACTTGCTGTAGCAGACCAGGCAGTCTCAACCAAAGCTCCATTTCTTGCCTTCACTCTAAGCCCATAAGCCGTATTACAAGTAAGACTACTAGAAGACCAACTCAAATCAGTTGTCCAACCTGAGTTAGCACCTGTAGTTATATTTTCTGCATAGTAAGCTGTTCCTCCTGCATTACTATTAGCTCCCCAACTCAATGTAATTTGACTTGAAGAATTAACTGTAGTAGAAGCTGAACTTGGTACATTCGCCAAAGTATAAGCATTAGCAGCAGAAGTGCCAGACACAGCACCAATATTATTATCATTCCTAGAATCAACAGCAAAAGCATAGGCCGTATTTGGAGTCAAACCAGTAACAGTGACAGAAGCTCCCCAAGTCGCCTCAGGTTGCCAAACAGCTCCTCCACCAAGAGTATTATCCGCTTGTACATCATTAGTAGAATTCGAATCATATATTCTAAAATTAACCGCCGAAGGATTACTATTATAATCAGGCGTAACTACTAAAGTAGTCGCAGTTGCACTACCAACGGTAGGAACCCCAGCTGTAGCAGCAGAGAGTTGCTCACTCTGAGAAGCAGTATTTCCATATGAATCAACCGCCCAGATATTGTAATAATAGACATTAGAATCAGTATCTAAACCTGTGACAGTGGTAGTTGCTGTCGCCATAGTTCCCAAATCTGTATCATCACCGTTGTCCCATTCAGTGCCAACCTCAAAAACTTGAGGAGTCACACCTCCATACCAAATCTCATAATGATCCCAATTGTCCTCTGCACTAACCGCATCCCAAGTAAATGTAGCAGTTGTAGCAGTTTGAGAAACCAAATCAAAATTAGACAAACCAACCGGATCTACATTATCCACAGTAAATGACACTGAAGCAGTTGCAGTTCCATCAGCCGTGTTATCATTAGGTGTCACTCTGACCTGCACATCAGCCTCAACAGCTGAGGTAGCAAGAGCCCCATTTCCGTTTGAAGCAGACAACGAATCCCAAACTATTGTCACTGTATTAGCTCCACTTGACGTATTAAGAGCAGTCGCTGATCCTATTTGATAAGCTTGACCATTATCCAAATCTGGAGTGACACCTAGGGCCACTACCGGAGGATCCACTAAAACAGGATCATACCAGCTAGAACCACCGTCATCGGAATACTCAACCTTCAATTTCAAATCATTATCATCCGCATCATCAACCCCAACTGTAAAGGTAACATACCCAGTCCCATCAGTTGCTTGTGATGAAAATGCTGGTGCTGTAGAAACTGTTGGTGCTGTGTTTGCCAATGATGCATCATGCATAACAACACGATTATTACTATAGTCAGCTACAAATAATCTCTGAGAATCCGAAACATAGTCCAAACCAACATAAGGATAATTAAATCCTGAAATAGTAGTCGCTGCCGAACCAGAGGTAAAATCAGCCTGACCAAGAACATAATAAGCTTTGATACCACCAGATGGGGGTAGATCCTGTAACGCATAATCCCCTCCCTCTCCAAAACTATAAACAGAAATTCTATTGTTAGCTGCCTCAGAGACAAAAAGCCTATCACCCGTAGAATCATATTCAACGCCATAAGGAGTATTCAATTTTTGCTGAGTTGTCCCAGAGGAATTATTACTATGCCCCGTCTGCCCCAAAACATAATAATTATCGATATTTCCAGCCGGAGGCGGATCCTGAAGAATATAATCTCCACCCTCATCAAAATCATAAACAACAACTCTATGATTAGTTGAATCGGCAACAAAAAGCCTATCATTTGTAGAATCATAGGAAAGCCCATAAGGAGAATTCAGATCACCTTGCCCAACAGTAGATATTATCGAAGTCCAGTCATCCTGCCCCAAAACATAAGACGCATTCATTCCGTTAGCAATACTACCCAATTCAAAAACCGTAACTCTATTCGCAGAACTATCAGAAACAAAAAGCCTATCATTTGCAGAATCATATTCAACATCTCTAACAACATTCATACCAGACTGAGAAACTGTCGCAGAGTAACTAGTATAGTTAGCCTCCCCAAGAACATATTTTATTTTAATACCAGAAGAATCATTAGGAGGGTACATCAGCTGATAATCAGCATCAACATCAGCAAAATCATAGACAGCAACCCTAGTATAATTAGTTACAAAAAGCCTATTATTAGTTATATCCATAGCCAACCCTACAGGCTGATCCAAAGTATACTGAGTATATGGAGAAGAAGGATTACTTTCATCAAAATCGGGTTGCCCCAAAACATAGTCAGCAGTAGTATCAACAAGTTGATTAGAACCATTCAAATCAAACCCAA
The DNA here is from genome assembly GCA_964496555.1 of uncultured Candidatus Peribacteria bacterium. Taxonomy (GTDB): domain Bacteria; phylum Patescibacteriota; class Gracilibacteria; order UBA1369; family LOWO2-01-FULL-3; genus JABILX01. Next base: position 4,000 of record CAZBZZ010000038.1, on the reverse strand, counting down.
GAACCCTTCCATTACTGAAATCAGCCACATACATTATATTTCTAGTTGTATCAACTACAACCCCATTCGGATCATAGAAACCAGTTCTATTTGGACCATTGTTAGGAGCACCAGCAGTATACGCATCAGACCCCCCAACAACATGCCCAAGAAGTTTCACAGCATCTTCCCCGTTACTAAATGGGGTTTGAAAACCCATGACCCTGTGATTGTAACCACCAAACACATACAAATAACCACCACCATAAGCCACACCATCTGGACCACACAAACCACTTATAGTGGGCAAATAACCACTACTCCTAGCGTAACAAATTTTCGTGGTCCATCCAGTCTGCCCTACCTGATTATCAGCATTATAACCATTCCCGTTGGCTACAAAAGTAGCCCTATCAGCCGTAAAAATAGAAATTCTATTCCCATAAGCAGAAGAAACAAATAAATTAGTAGTCCCACTATCATAATGAACTTTAAGAGGAGAGCCTATGCTAGCCTGAGTGGGAGGATTAGCTAAAGTATTCGAAGTCAAGTTGGCCTGTCCAAGCACATAATCAGCTGCACGATTCGTCGCCAAAGCACCTAATGAAAAGTCATGTACCAAAACCCTACGATTTTGCTTATCAGCAATAAACAACCTACCACCAGACACATCATAATCATAATCCACACCATGCGGAATTGCCCCCAAAGTCGTACTGGTTGTACCAGTCGCATCGGAAACAAAATCAGACTGTCCAAGAACATATTTCGCTTTAATACCCGCCGAATCATTTGGAGGATAAAGCAATTGATAATCAGCATCCACATCATCAAAATCATAAACTAAAACCCTATTATTGTAGGTATCCACAACGAAAAGAGTATTGTTATCAGTATCAAAATCTGACCCAAAATTCCCCTTCATTCCAACTTGAGTAGTTGCACTAACCGAAGAAGTGAAATCAGCCTGCCCCAAAACAAAATCAGCATCATCTCCAGAACTCATAGTAGCAGGATCTGCATCGAAAACCATCACACGATTATTCGAAGTATCATTCACATAAATCCTCTTGTTTGTCGAATCATAAGCCAATCCAGAAGGATAATTCAAAGTAGACCGGGTAGTCCCAGAAGAACTTGTATTCATATTAGCCTGCCCCAGAACTAAATCAGCCGTCGTATCAACCAATACATTTGACTCATTCAAGTTAAAGATTAACACACGATGATTAGAAGCATCAGCAACAAAAAGCCTATTATCAGCAGTATCCACCTCTACATCTCCATAATTCCAATCATATGAACTCAAACCAACTCCATCTACACCACCATTACTACCACCCTGTGTGTAACTACTCTGACCAGCAACATTCACAGCATCTGACCCATTAGTTAACTCAGCATACGCACTATCAATCTGCAATTCCGCGCCCCAATTCACAAACATCAACACTGACGCAACCAGCGTTGAAAAGATTCTTTTCATTAAATATTTATCCATTTTATTTTTGTTATTTTTTGGTTTTTATATTTAAATTTGATCATAAAATTATACCACAAAAACACACCCCTTCCAACCCTAAAAACACCAAAAAAACAGGTTTTGGCTTCTACTTGCCAAAAAATGCCAGCATTTCCAAGAATTCCTGAACAGTGACATTTTCTGAAGGCCCAAAATTCAAATCATCAAGATAAGAATCCAAAAGTCCATTTGCCAAAGCTGTCCTCAAATAAGACATATACCACTGTCCTTCTAAAACATCCTCAAAACCAACCGCCCCAGTATCAATCAAATCCCAAGCAACAGCCTCAACAATCATCTTTACAGCTTCAACCCTCCTCACATAATCTCCAGGCCTAAAGACGCCCGAAGGATCCCCATCCACAAACCCAAGAGACTTCGCCACAAAAACATAAGCAAAATACCAATCATCATCCTCCAAAACATCAGAGAAAACACCAACAATATCAAAATCCTCCAGATCAATTCCAAGCATCAAACAAATCGCCTTAACAGCAGCTCCACGAGTCAACAATTCAGAAGAATTTTCCTCAACAAATTCAGTTGTTTCTCCTCCAGCAGAAGATGCCAACTCATCAGCCAATTGACTCTGGACAGACTCATCAGAACCTCCAGACACACTGTCCGAAGCAACCTCATCTTCCCCAACCTCAGGATCCTCCTCAACCACAGGATCTTCCTCGATCAATTTTGTGCGTGACCTAGAAGAAGGAGGTAGAATAACCCCTCCACAATTGCCTGTCACACCAGTAACATTTGATGTATAAGCAGTTTCAACAGAATCAGCATTCCTAGCCTTCACTTTAAAAGCATACCCCGTATTACAAGAAAGACCACTCGACGACCAAACAGTATCAGTAATCCATCCTGAATTAGTTCCAGCCGTTGCATTCTCAGCATAATATTCTGTTCCAGACGCATTGCTGTTCGCCCCCCAAGAAGTATCTATCTGAGAACTCGAAGCAGCTGAGTTTTGACTAGCTGTCAAAGATGCTGGAACAGCTGCCAACGTATACATAAGTCCAGAAGCTCCTAAAACCGTCTCTGTGTTATCTCCATTCCTAGCCTTCACCTGGAATGTATACAAAGTATTCGGAGTAAGACCATTCACCGTAACCTTCCCAATAGTCCCCGTACTTTCTCCCCATTGCCCCGAACTAGTTCCTCCAGCTTGCCACACAGCACTTGCTGCCCCCAGGGTCCCGTCTGACTGCACATAAGTCCCCGTTCCAGTCTCGTATATAGCAAATTCCGTTCCGGGAGGATTTCCACCAGGATCAGTAGCAACATTCATAGCCGTACTAGTAATTCCATCAGTAATAGTTGGTACCCCAGGGACATCAGCCGCTGTATATTTTACAATCTCAGTTGCACTAGATGAATTATCCATCTCATCATAGGTCCAGATATTTGAAACATACTGAACATTAGGAGACAAACTTGAAACTGTAAACGTTTCTCCCTCCACATAAGAAGCCGTCACAATAGTCCCCGCCAAAGTATCAACCTCAGCAACCCCAGAAGATCCAATCTTATAATAAATTCTATACCTCTTCATAGTAGTATCTGTCCCCGCAGTACCTAAAGTAAGGATTCTAGCTCTTCCTAGGACGAGGTAAGTTTAACCTGGAGCTCTACCGTGAATGTTAGAACTTTCTTTCTATGCCCAAACCACGACTGCGTTTCTTGAACGGTATCCATTTCCTTACATTCACCTTAAGCATCACCGCCCCCCCTTGAAAAAAACCTAAAACATGGTATAATAGGGTGTATAGAATAAACAAAACAAGAACATAATCAAAACCCTATGTCCAAAAAGGTGAAGATCCTCGTTGCGATTATAATCGTATTAATTGCGGGCGGAACAACTTTTTTCTTGTCAGGTAGCGATCTGATGGGAAGAATGGGATTTAGCCCCCCAAAAGCGTATGACGAAGAAAGGCAGTCTGGAGAATTAACAGACGTGGAAGCTGTTAAGAAGGCTCTATCTGGTGATTCGGACGTTGCTGACTGGATTTCTTTTTATGAAGGGCTTGATGATCCACGTAAAAAACAGATTATTTATACTTTGTATGAACTTGGATTACTCGAATACGATTCAAGCTCACTAGAGTATCCTGAAGCAAAAGAACTTATATACAGCACCGAGTCAGATCTTCACCCATACGGAGAATTACTCGATTTTGTTGGAGAGCACAATGCGAGCTCAACTAATGCGGATGACATTGCCGAAGTATCAACACACACGTATACTTTTAACAAAATGGTCAACCTTCCATTAGGGATACTCTATAATTGGCAGTCTGGAGAATTAACAGACGTGGAAGCTGTTAAGAAGGCTCTATCTGGTGATTCGGACGTTGCTGACTGGATTTCTTTTTATGAAGGGCTTGATGATTCGGACGTTGCTGACTGGATTTCTTTTTATGAAGGGCTTGATGATTCACGTAAAAAACAGATTATTTATACTTTGTATGAACTTGGATTACTCGAATACGA
>CAZBZZ010000037.1:0-8900 GCA_964496555.1 uncultured Candidatus Peribacteria bacterium | reverse complement strand
CTATACTCTGAAAACATATCACCATAAAATTGTGGGGGGGCAGCGTAAGCATGGAAAGCAATAAAATCTAATCTTAAATCTTCAGCTTTTACAAAAGAAAGTAATCCATCCAAAAATTGTTCCCCAATGTGAGGAGAACTGCCAGGTTCTTTCCAAAAGCAAGATTCTTCAAAAAGGGGACCATTAGAACATCCATTTGCGATGGTAGGAGCTCCAATTTTAATAGATGGATCTGCAGCTAACGCTCCATTTACACTAGCCTCATATAGCTGTAAATAATTATCTACATTCTGAAGACCATAAACTGGATGTCCACCATATTCATCACTATCAGGCTCATTCCATACGACCCAGTATTCTATATCATCACCTCTGTCAACGTTATAGTGTTTGACTATCTGGTACACCAGCTCTTCCCATTCGGCATAATCTTCAGGTGGACAGGTGGTATATGATGAATTTTGCCAGGCTTGTTGGGACCAGTTATAGTCATAAAATTCTTTGCATTCTTCAGAAGCCAAATCTACAGGCATTTCCCACCCCAATCTCATATACAACTCTTTACCCAACCCCTTGAGAGTATCAACAGTCTCATCAAGGTCTGAGAAATCTAGATTTAGAGAGCCATCTGGATTCTTATTAACAATGACTCCACCACCGTTCCATCCATCATTTCCAATAGCCCTTACTCTCATATATTTTATATCAGCCTCCTCAAGTCTCTCTGCGGTTGGTCCATTGGGACTAAAAGCCAAAGTATCATAGTCGTTTATAAAAGTAGTTGCACACTCGTGAACTCTATCTAAAACACCTTCATTTTTCGACAGATCAACATCTATATCGTACTGATTAGTCAGATCAGGATCTGTATTCAAAATCTCTACATCATCCAAATAAAATAAAGAACTCTCACTCGTAGTGTTCCAGCTAACTTTCCCGTTTGGAATAGGATCGGAATCCGTGTAATCAATTTTTAAAGAATCATCAACATAAACTCTGATATGACCATCATCATCTTTTATTTTGATATTATGCCATTCAGAAAAGAGGGGGTCTATGTCTGCTCCAGCAACATTAGTATTTTGTCCCCAAGGCTTAGATCTATTTAGAGACAAATACTCATCATTAATATTTAGAGAATAAGTGCTATGATCAATATTTTTTCTAAAATCAACACTCATCCCTTCGTCAACAATTTTAAACTTAAAATTTATTTCAAAGAAGCTAGCTAAAAAATATTTATCAGTAGTCAGATTCTTTGGGAAATAATCGTCATCTTGGGGATAGTACATGAATCCTTCGCCAGCCATCATTTTATTACCTGATTCAAATTCTAAATAAAAACCGTCGTTATTATTCTCCCACCCATATTCATTTGAATTACCAAGAGTTTCAAAATCGTCCTCAAAAATCACAACACCCTCGTTATATGGCACACATGCTCCATTCTCACAAACTGTTCCATCCGAACAGTTAACAGCACTGCTTTGTACCAAGTTGTCATTACAATAATACTCTACAAGTTTTCCACTTTTGCACTCATCCACTTTATTAACAGTTTCTTTTGTGCCCCATCGATCTACAATCATAGTCCCATATGTAGTTCCCTTTACTTCGTAGTCTTGACCACCATCAGAATCATAACATCTAGTCTCATCATAAGCTGGTAAAGGATCTCTGCTTATGCCTCTAATTTTGAGTCTTCCTTGTAATAGATCACCTTGTGCCACAGCAATCAATCCACCAATAAAAACGACTGCCAACAGAATTAGCAGAACTATTTTGTAAGATTTCTTCATAAGATTTTATTTAAGAATGAGTTGCCAAGAATTATACAGTAATAAATATCAAACATATAACGAATCTCATTGTTGCAAAAACAATTTTATTGTACACTCGAGAGGTAATCTAACCCCTCTACAATGGTAAAAAACATAATTCTAACACTCTCCATTCTAATCAATGTAGCCATTTTGATATTTGCTATATGGGCGTACGTAATGTTTAACAAAGGTTATTTCAGTTATCCAATGACTAACGCAGGCATGACACAAATATGCACAACAGATTTTGGAAGCGAACAAGAAAATGAAGCAGCAAAAAAATGGTGCGAAAAAATGACTAAATGTATGGAAGAGGAAACAAATGAAGACGAAGAGGCTGTACCAGCTGAAGAAGAAGAGGAAGAGAATGACGAAGTTGAAGCTACAATAAACAAAACTCCATCAATCAAAGGACAGGAAGAAGAGGAAGAAAAACAACAACCCGATGAAACTGCAGAAATTACTCAAAAAATCAGTGAATACTGTGAAGAATACAACATACCAGAGTGCTTACCAGTAACATCTTACTCTGTTGTTGATCTTGATGATAAATATACTGTTGTGAAAATTGGTAGTTTTAATTACCTGCTAACAAAGAAGGACAACGAGTGGAATGTGAGCATTGTTTCTCAAGAAGACGACATATGCGATACTGGTTCTGGCAATCTTGATTTGATTGAATATTGTGGTAGTTAAAAAAAGTTCGAACATCCTCCACGGTGCGGCTCCATTTACAACAACGCTCCTTTGTGGTATAATAGCCAAAAGGACTAACAAAAATAAATAAAAATAATGAGTCTATTAATTTTTAGGCATTCGGAAAAATTTGAGGCTAGGGGCTCTTTAAGTGAAAAAAAAGAACAAAAAAAATCCTTAAAAAAACAAAGAGAAGACTTAAGCAAAACAATCCTTGAGGGAACTTCAAGTCCCAACACAATAACAGAGGTGAAAAAAAGGTTAAATACCAACGAGTCCTCAAGACCATTTATCAAACTTAGAGATTCTGGATATGGATGGAGAGAAATAGAAGAAATAATGCTACTCGAAGGACTATACGTCAAAGAAAGATTAGTATATTTCGAAAAATTATCTAGGGCAACAGGACTTAAAGACAGGAATTTAAGTAATGGTGGGGGGATAGAAATACAATGGTTTAAAACCGAAAAGGATGCGGACAAAGCGTGTAAATATATAAACACCCTAAAAAAAACAGGACTATATAGTAGGACATATGGTGGATACGAATTATATAGAAGAGGAATAAGAGAAGTTAACTTAGAAGCACGACAAGAAGATATTAAAATAATAATAGATAGAGGTAGATTAGTAAGCGAAATAAGAAAAAAAATCCCAAATAAAGCAAAATACAAAAGGTTCGCAGAATCGTTGAGAGAATACAATGCAAACACGCAAAGCTTCACAGTTATAGAGGCATGTTACATCCTGGGGAATTTTAATGATCTGAATAATTTTATAGAATTTTTAGTAGAGGCAAGAATCCCAAATCTTAAAAAAGCAGCAATTCTTTGGGTATCGAAAGGCGGACAAACACCGAACGAACAAGAGATAGGAGTAGCGAGAATTGATAGGGGTAAGACCTCCATACTAAATGGAGACCCAAAGGAGGCAATGAGATTCATAAAAGAAATAGAATTTAAAATAAGAACATATCATCCAAGAAACCTACAAGGAACGATAAGAAAATTATGGAGGTATACTCACGATCCAGAGGAAGCCATGTACGTCTACGAATTCGAAAAAAAATACAACTTCGGATTACTGGACGAAAACTCATCATGGAAAATAGGAAAAAAAACAGAGGTGCTGAGAGAAATAGACAACCTATGTGGAAATAGCGCGGAGTCAATAGAATTTTGCAGGCATATATTTGACAACACAACAAGAATCGACCAAAAAAATGTGGAATCATTTCTGAAAGATCCCGCATTACCGATTTGCATAATGGTCTACAAGACAATGAAAAGTGGCAGAACAACGGTTCCAACCAACATAGAAACAGCCCTAATAATAGGAAGAAATATATACTTTAAACACAGGAAGAATTTGAGATATTATTATGAGCAGTTAAGAAATAAAAATTATTTAGAATTTGGCTTGCCGAGCGACATAGAGGATGGCTACTCAATGATAGAGCACATGAGGGAAAAATATGAGAATGTATATGTTTTTAAAGGCAAGACAGTATTATTTCTAGGCAACTCAGAAAGATGGGGACGTAAAAACAAAAAAAGGTTCACATCAAAAAAAATCCTAGAAGGGGTGAAAGATAGCATAGGGGGAAAAGATGCAGATAAAAAACTAAAACTATTTGAGGCGAAAGATAACGCAAGTGAACGGAATCTAAAAGACGTTAAAAGGCAAGTTCTTTACTGGATAGAAAATGTAAATGAACCAATCACATTCGTATTCAACGGGCATGGAGGAGAGGACAAACTTTACTTCCACAATAACGAAAGTTCCAACGCATATATATCTGCAAGAGAAATGGCAGATTCAATGATAAAGAGATCAAAAAAGATGGGAAGAGAGATAACATCGCAAGACATATTCATGATAAACGCCTGTTACTCAAACAATTTTATGAGGAACGTCTATGAGATACTTCACGATGAAGAAGCTTACCAAGGACTAATAGCAATTACAGAAGCAGAATATGGGCAATATGGATTTACCAAGGGTGAGAAAGAAGATTCTCTGTTTGAGGTAATAGGAATTGGCAAAAAAGACATAAAAATAAAAGATGTCATGAAAAAAGAGAAAGAATACAGAGGCTCTGACGCATCAATATTCGTATACGACTTCTGGAGACCAAATCAAATAAGCAAGAAAAACAACAGCAAAAACAAGGCAAAAGTTTAGAAATTACAATTTTCTTTGGAGAGTATGGCTTTTCGAAGACCCTCCACTCTACGGCTCCATGCATTTTTAACAGGCTGAACCAGAGTACGAATAAGTTCGTCAAGTTGTGCCAACTAAAAGGCAGCTCGGCCTAACAAATTTTCATAAATCCAACTATCAACTTTTTCAAGTATTTCAAGATTTTTATTTTCAGTTTCGATATCGCGATCTCCACCAGTGTAATCAATATCAGATCCTTTAGGGAATATCTCCTCCCAATTAATTACTAGAGCACTCACATGTAGATTGTTCGTGCGAGCTATAACGTCATCTATGAATTTTTTAGCACTTTCTCTGTCAGATCTGCCAATCCCGTTAAAATCATAATTTAAGCCATCAAAAACTTTAAGCAAATAATCACGCTCAGAAAGATAAATCTCTTGACCATTCATTGTTTCAGGCCAAATCTCAACCTCTCTTACATTGTCACGACCTATGTCCTCATCACGGGTCAACAAATCAGTGTCTTCAAGAGCATAATATTTATGAGTAAAAGGGTCTTGGAACATATATTCTCCGTCAGGATAAATAACATTTTTATTTTTTATGTGATATCTATCAGCAAGCTTAAGTAGAAGGTCTGAATGTTCATCCCAAGTAAACGAAACTTTCATTAATGAGAGTCCCATTCCCTTAGGAACATTATAGCTACAAAGAGCATCAACCTGATCAGCAGTTACATCTCTAAGACCATCTAGGTTTATAGAATTCCATCTGCGAATATTATCAACAAACAGACGTAGCGCATCAGTATCTATAGATTTATAGGATGAAAGATCAAGTTCATCTCCATTAAATTTTGGGAGGCTTAACATACGTTCAGCTTTTTTCAAATCAATATGATCATAAGGAACTCTTTCATTTGATTCATTCGGTTTACTTAGATCCGATCTATCAGAAGGTCTGTTTAGAGATTCTTTCATTTTGTTTTTGGTTGTTTATTTTTATATGCTAAAGAAATTATACCACAAAACTAATGATAGGGCAAGTAGCACGAGCGATGAAATTTCATGTCTGTAGCCACAGTCCGAACATCCTCCACGCTGCAGCTCCAATCTAGACCCCACCTATACTCAAAACCTCCTTTTTCCGCTACCCCAAGCCAAAAGCTCGGTTCTAACCATAATTTTCGTTAAATTACTCCAATTCAACCTTTGTTAAACACTGCAATCACTCAAAGCAAAGGTTCGAAATGGATTTCGCACAATTAATAAAGTGAATCTGACGCTGTATGGTAAAAAAAAGACTCTTAATGTATAATGCAAACAACAAATCTTTTAACAAACAAAACAATGGAACAAACTGAAACGGAAAAATCAAACCTCGGAACAATAATTGTAACAATAATAATTACAGCCCTAATAGTTGGGGTTGGAGTCTATTACCTCAAGCCAGAAGCTACCCAAACAACACAAGTAGAAGAAGATGATGCAGTAGAAACAGAAACTCAAATCTCAGAAACAACCCCAGAAACAACTTTGCTTGAATACTACAAAACAAGAAGAGATTCTGAAATAGGATACAACGAAATGCATGAAGACCCAGAGGAATTAGGGCTCCAAGAAGTAGCCAGGGTAGAAGTTGCCTGCCCAGAAAATGCAGATGGTCCTTGTGGATTTGACTTAATAATTCTGTCAAAAGACTCTTTGCACTCTGGGAGCCAAGAATTTTATTTATCGGAAGAAGGTGGTGCAGGTTATACATATTACGGACCATTCACAGACAATTTAGAAAGAATTATCGAAGAAGCAAATACGATAAAATCTCTTAACGAAATATAAATGAAAAGATCAGTGAAAATCACATTAGGATCGATTATTGGAATCCTAATAGTTGCGGGTATAGCAGTGGCAGTAAATGGGGATCTACTGCAGGGAAGGTTGTCGAGAAATACTAGAATTCTCCCAGCTTATGATGAAACAAAAAACACAAGCGATAATGATTTAGTAAGAGAAAGTGTAAGGCTAATAAACGAAAATAATAGAAGTAAAAATCTGAACTGGACGGCAAAAGAAACAAAAGTATACGAATTATTCATAAACAAAGAATTCAAACCAGAGCCAATAAAAATACCAGCAGCATATGCAGACTTGGATAAATATTTTGAATATTCACAATTGTATCAAAATATGATGCCTGATGACTTGTTAGAAGATGACGATTATTTGGATATTGCAATAGAGGAGGGGTACAACATCCCAGCTGATTATCTCCCATCCGAATTCTCATGGGCGAATTACAAAAACAAAAATTATCTCACCTCTATAAAAGATCAAGGGGATTGCCAGCTGTGCTGGGGCTTCAGTATAAATGCAACGATGGAAGCAATGTACAAAATCAAAACCTCGAATGAAATAGATTTATCGGAACAAGAATTTTTAGAATGTTGTGAGGAATGCGATGTAAACGATTCAAGCAAACTCTGTCATACAGCAGACCCGGCTCTAGCAGCAGAGTATGTTGAAGAAAATGGTATGTCATTAGAGAGTGTTTATCCTTTTAATCCAAATAAAACAGAATGGAGCTGTACAGCATATGGTAATAAAACCAAAATGTGGATTAATGAATGGCAATACGTCACCAAAAAAGACGGTTATCATATTGATAATGGAACCAGTTATTATGAAGAACCCGTAACAGAAGATGATATGGTACTAATGAAACAAGCAGTAATTCACGGCCCAATAGAAGTGGTATTGAATACAGGCGAAGGATATTGGGCTTATGGAGGAGGAATTTACGAAGAACCAGGTTGTTGCGACGTTGGTATAGATCACTCAGTACTTTTAATTGGCTGGGATGATAATAAACAAGCTTGGAGAATAAAGAACCACTCAGGAACGGATTGGGGAGAGAATGGCTTGGGTTGGGTAAAATACAACAGTCATAATCTTGGACGTCAATCAGTAAGGCTCGAGGGAGTGACTCTCAAAGAGTGGGATAAAAACAATGGATGGGTAACTGTTCAATGATCGGAATCCCAGTCCGAACATCCTCCACGTTTTTAGCTTTACAAAACTCTTTACAAATAACTTTACACTCATCTTAATATGGTATACACTTAAAACAGACCTAAACCATATTAAGCCGCGATGACCTACTTACCCGAAAATCTTAAAAAACAAATAGAAGCAAAGCTTGAAAAGTTAAACAAGCTTAGACCTTTGCCACGCGCAGCGTTAGCAAAACTTCGTGAGCAATTTGAGCTGGAGATGACTTATAATTCAAATGCGATTGAAGGGAATTCACTCACCCTAAAAGAAACATTCTGGGTTGTGAAAGAAGGGCTGACAATTAAAGGAAAACCTCTCAAGGACCATCTGGAGGCTACCAACCACCAAGAAGCTTTAGAGTATCTATACGAACTTGTTGAACATGAGAAAAAGGTAACAATTTCTGAGTTTTTAATCAGAAATCTCCATCAACTAATAACTCAAAATATTGAGAAAGAGTGGGCTGGGAAATACAGAACAATGCCAGTAATGATTACTGGCACCAAACACATGCCTCCAAGTGCAGGAGAGGTACCAAGTTTAATGCACCAGCTCATAGAATGGCTAAACAAAGAAGGCAAGAAGATGCACATCATAGAAGCGGCATCAGTGCTACATCACAAATTTGTCCACATTCATCCATTTCTGGACGGGAACGGTCGTACAGGACGTCTTGTTATGAATCTACTATTGTTAAAAGCTGGCTATCCCTTGGTGATTATTCTAAAAAATGATCGTAAGAAATATTACAAGGCATTAAGAGAAGCCGATGAAGGGAATTACGCCCCACTAGTTTTATTAATTGCTCAATCGATAGATCGCTCATTAACGATTTATCTGCAGGCACTTACCCCATATGAGAAGAAAGACAGGAGAAAATATCTTACATTAGCAGAAGCAAGCCAGCTTTGCAGATATTCTGCAAAATACCTGAACCTACTTGTAAGGCAAGGTAAATTGGAAGCATATAAAGAAGGTCGGAATTGGATGACAACGAAAGAAGCCATCGAAAAATACATTAAAGAACGTAAGAGGGAACGGAAGTAATCCCAGTTCGAACATCCTCCACGCTGCGGCTCCATGAAAAAATCTCCCACCACAGGTGGGATATTTTTTTCATCGTGACGAGGAGCGAAACCCAAAGGTTCGCGTTTTCAAGCGAGCG
>CAZBZZ010000036.1:0-8969 GCA_964496555.1 uncultured Candidatus Peribacteria bacterium | reverse complement strand
TTAAGTTTGTTTATTGGTAGGGATAGGATGTCTTGTGCTGTTTTTGGTCCTACTCCTGAAATAGAGATTAATTGTTTGAAGAATTTTAGTTCTTTTTGTGTGGTGAATCCGAAAATATCGAGTGCGTCTTCACGCACGTGAGTGTATGTGAATAGTTCAATTTTAGCGTCTATTTCTAGTTGGTCTTTGAGGGTTTCGGCAACGAATGTTTCATAACCAATGTTGCCTGTATTTATGACAATAGATCGGTCTAATATTTGTATGATTTTCCCTGATATATATGCGATCATTTTTTACGTTTTATTAATTCTTGAAGTTTAAATACGCTTTTGCCTGAGACTTTCATTTTGGGTTTGCTGGTTTTCTTGTCGCGGGCTTTGTATTTTTGTGCGGTCTTTCGGTCTAGTTGGTCGTGGTTGTCTTTTGCCATTTTTTGAGGAATGAAGTTTTGAACCTGTTGAAAGTTCCTTTTTCAATGTGTGCACGAGTTTCGCGCATTAAGTTTAACAAAAAGTGAATGTTGTGGATAGTTAAGAGTCTGTGGCCTAGAAGTTCTCCTTCTTTCATTAGGTGGTGGATGTAGCTTGAGGAGAAGTTTTTGCATGTGTAGCAGGTGCATTTGGAGTCGAGAGGTTTTGAGCTGTTGCTGTAGCGTTTGTTTTTGACGTGTTTGAGTCCTGTTTCTGTGCAGAATGAAGCGTGTCGTGCGAGGCGTGTAGGGATGACGCAGTCGAACATATCGATGCCGCGATCTATTGCTTCTAGTAGTTCTGGGGGAGTGCCCAGTCCCATTAAATAGCGTGGTTTGTTTTCTGGAAGGTGGGGGATAGTAGCTTCTATCATTTTGAGCATAGTTGCTTTTTTCTCTCCCACGGCGAGGCCGCCTATGGCATTTCCGGGAAGGTCTTGGGACGCTATGAATTTTGCAGATTCTTGTCTGAGTTTTTTGCTTGTTCCTCCTTGAACTATGCCGAAGAGGGCTCTTTTGTTTTTGTGAGTTTTGTTGAGTTTTTCGTGTTGGGTTTTGCAGCGGGCGAGCCAATTGTGTGTTCTGTTCATTGCTTCTTTGAAATATTCTGTGGTGCTTGTTCCCGGAGCGCATTCATCGAATGCCATGATGATGTCTGCTCCTAGATCGTGTTGGATTTTTATTGCTTTCTCAGGAGTGATGTAGTGTTTGCTTCCGTCTATGTGTGATTGGAATTCGACGCCATCTTCTTTTATTTTGACCTTTGCTTTGCCTGATGCAGATTTTGGAAGATTTTTTTCTTGTCCTAAAGAAAAGACTTGGAATCCTCCTGAATCAGTTAAGATTGGTTTGTTCCAATTCATCCATTTGTGTAGTCCTCCTTGTTTTTTTACTGTTTTTTCACCTGGTCTGAGCATCAAGTGGTATGTGTTTGCCAAAATTATTTCTGTGTCGAGTTGGTGAAGATCGTCTGGAGACAGAGTTTTAACAGTTGCTCTGGTGCCGACTGGCATGAAAATAGGTGTTTGGATCTTGCCGTGTGGTGTTGTGAAAGTACCGGTTCTTGCCAGGGAGTTTTTTTGAGTTTTTTTAATTTTGAAATCGAACATAAAAAAAATGCTAGAGCGATCTTAAGTCGATGAACACTTTAGCATTTTAGGTTTGAAAATTCTAATTATTCACTTGATTTCGAATGTGATGTATTTGATAGGTAGTGACCGAAGTCTCCTGTTACAACTCCCATTGAGGCTCTTGCTACTCCTTTTCCAATTCCGTCTACCAAATTTACTACTCTTTCTGGAGCGATGATTCTACCTGTTCCAGCTACTAAAGCTGAAGTTGTTTCTACACCTCCTGCGGCTAGTCTTCGGATTTTGTCTAATGGATTCAATGCCCATGTCTTTCCTCCTATTGGGTTTAAACTTGTATTGCTGAAATTTAACAATCCACGGTCAGATCCCCAAGATAATGTATCCCAAACCGCACCTGCTGTGTTTTTAATTACGCCTGCTGCTCCTGGGCTTCCTGGAGTTTCAGCTGTTCCTAGAGTTACTTTTCCTCCTTCCCATACTGATTTCAAAACATCTCCAGCTCCTCCTGTTACAGCGCCTAATCTTGTGCTAAAGAAACCACGTCCGGCGTTGAGTCCGGCTGAATAGGCTTTGTCTGCTGCTGCTTTTGGGTTTAGGTTTAACGCCATTTTTATGGGTGTTATCGAGTATTACATGATAACACTTCATGTCAACTTAGTCAATAGACCTGTTAGTTGTTGAGGATTTGGTCCAAAATAACGATTGCAGCCATACTTTCGGCTACTGGGATCACTCGAGGAGCTAGGCAAGAATCGTGTCTGCCAGTGACTGAAATATCAACATTTTCTCCTGAAGAATTTATTGTTTTTTGAGGTTTTGAAATTGATGGAGCTGGTTTTATTGCTAGTCGGGCGATGATTGTGTTTCCGCTTGAGATTCCACCTAGAATTCCTCCTGAATTATTGGATGTGAAACTGAAGGATCCGTCTTCGTTGTTTTCCATTTCGTCGTTATTTTCTGAACCTTTTGTGAAAACTACATCGAATCCATTTCCGAATTCTACTCCTTTTACAGCTCCTATAGATATGAAAGCTTTTGCTAATTCTGCGTCTAGTTTTTCGAAGACTGGTCGGCCTAGTCCCATCGGTGGGTTTTCTATGATTATTTCTATGACTGATCCTATTGAATCTCCTTCTTTCCGAATTTTATCTACTGTTTTCAGCATTTCTTCTGTAGCTTTCTTGTCTGCGCATCTTAATGGGTTTTTCTCTATTTCTTTTTGGTCGAATTCTTCAGCATGAATTTCTCCGATTTGAACGGTGTGTCCGTAGATTTTCATTTCTTTTGATTCTGGGAAGGATGCGAGTACTTTTTTTGCGACTGCTCCTGCCATTACTCTGGAAACTGTTTCTCGTCCTGAGCTTCGGCCTCCACCTCTGTAGTCGCGGTGTCCATATTTCATTTCGTATGTGAAATCTGCATGGCCGGGTCTGAATGTGTCTTTGAATTTGTTGTAGTCTTGTGATCTTGAGTCTTTGTTTTTGACCATTATAGAGATTGGCATTCCGGTTGTTTTCCCTTCGAATATACCTGATAAGATTTCAATCTTGTCTTCTTCTTTTCTTGTTGTTGAGATTGAAGGGTCTTTTGGTTTTCTTCTATTTACTTCTGATTGGATGTCTAATTCTTCTAAAGGAATTCCTGCTGGGCATCCGTCAATAACCATGCCTAAAGCTGGGCCATGTGATTCGCCCCAAGTAGTTACTTTAAAAACGGTTCCAATAGAGTTACCTGCCATTTATTTAAAAGTTATTTAAGCAGCTTCTTTGACTTCTTCTTCAGCTTCAGGTTCGTCTTTTTCTTCAACTGTTTCTTCTTCAGCGTCATCTTTTTTTGGAGCTTTCGCTTGTGCTTTTTCTTGAGCAGCTCGGAATTTCTCAACACGTCCTGCTGTATCTACAAGTTTTTGCTTCCCTGTATAGAACGGGTGACAGTTAGAACATATTTCAGTTGAGATTCCGTCTTTTGTTGATCCAACCAAGAATTCTGCACCACAGGTGCATTTTGCTGTTACTTGGTCGTTATATTTTGGGTGAATTTTTTTCTTCATAATTTGGAATTAGCGAGGCGTAATATACTTCAATGCTACTTCTAATGCAAGGTTAATTTGTAGTTTTTTATGCAATTTTCGAACGTTAGATTGTGTTTTGCGAATGATGTAGCGTTTTGTGAGTATTCTTTTAGTGTTTGTTGACTGTTTAAAAAATGAAGTAGGGCTTGAGCGTCTGATTCTTTGTTGTATTTTGTGCTGATGAGTCCTGCTTCTGCTTTTCTGACTAGATCTCTGGTGGCTTTTCCTCCTGTTCCGAAGATTGGAAGACCGAGCGTTAGCGAGGTCAGAAGTTTGGTTGGAATTGCGTAATCTAGAGATGATTCCAAGTTTAATGAAACCAATCCGCAGGTATATTCTTTTGTCATTGATGGAATTTCTGAAGAGGGGATTGGGTCTAGGAATTTTATGTTTTTTTCTGCTTCAAATTCGCGAACTAATTTTTCTAGTTTTTCTCTTTCTCCAGTTCCAATTATGTCTAATTTGATTTCAGGATCTTTTCTGATTGCATGAGCGAAAACTTCTATCAAATATTCTAATTTTTGTAGAGGTCCGTAATTTCCGAAATATATGCATTTTTTGTTGTTTGGAAGTTGTTTTGGGGTGATTTTATCTTGATGTTCTAAGCCTGTTAGGATCAGAGTGCTTGGTTTTGTGTTTGGGATGCTTTTTGTTAGTTCAGGGGAAGTTAAAATAAGGTGTGATGCATGTTTGTAGAGTTTGTTGTCGAAAAATTTTAGAAATTTGAATTTAAAGCTCTTTTTTGAGAATTTTTTAAGGACTGCCATGTTTTCTGCATATGGGTCACCAATATCGACAATATATTTGATTTTAAAGAGTTTTTTTGCGAAAACGGCTACTATTGCTCCTGGGTATGAGGGGGGGGTTACAACGTGGATTGCGTCTATTTTTTTGCGGTTCTTTTGGATGTATGAGAATGAGCTTAATAGTGTTGTAATGGTTTTTAGTTTTGAATGTTTTTTTGGATCGCAAAATTTTGGAAGAATGAATTCTATATTATGTTTTTCTGCGTCTTTCAAAAAAGCCTCCAATCTTTGGTGTGGACCGAAAGATATTTTCGGATTATGTATTGTTAATACGTATATTTTCATTGAAGTTCTTTTTCTAAAATTTCTGCAATTTTTGTGCCTGATTTTCCGTCTCCAAATGGATTCTCCCAGTCTGTTTTTGTGTTTAGCATATGTTCGGCACCTTCTGTAATTTTTTCGTAATTTGTTCCGACAATTATATTTCCACCTACCTCTACACTTTCTGGACGTTCGGTTGATTCGCGCATTGTTAGGCATGGGACGTGGAGGGTACAAGCTTCTTCTTGGATCCCTCCTGAATCTGTGATTATGATGGCTGCATTTTCCATGAGGACTAGCATTTCTAGGTATCCTATCGGTGCGGTGAATTCAATGTTTTCCGGAGGTGTTATTTCGAATTTCTCCATTTGTTTTTTTGTTCTTGGATGGAGTGGGAAGATGCATTTCAAATTGTGGGTTTTTTGTATTTCTGAGATTGATTTCAGAATTTCTTCGAGCTTTGTTTTGTTGTCGACATTTTCTTCGCGATGGGCTGTGACTAGGAAATATTTCTTTGGTTCAAGTTTGAATTTTTCTAATGTGTTTTGTTGTGATTTTGCTATTTCTAAATTTTGAATCACTGCGTCGACTACGGTGTTCCCAACTACATATATATTCGACGATTCGATGCCTTCTTTTTCTAAAATGTCTTGTTGTGTTGTTGTGGGAGTGAAGCAAAAGTCCGAAATTCTATCTGTTAATACGCGGTTTGTTTCTTCAGGAATCTTGCTGTATGAGCGAAGGCCAGCTTCGACATGTGCGATTGGTATTTTGAGTTTTGTTGCTGCGAGAGAAACTGCTAGTACAGTGTTTGTGTCTCCTTGTACTATTAGTAAGTTTGGCTTTTCTTCCATTAAAATTTTCTCTACTTCGATCAACATTCGGCCGGTCATATTTCCGTGACTTCCTGAGCCTATTTCCAAATTGTATTTTGCTTTGGGTAATTTTAATTCATTCAGGAAAATACTGTCCATATTTGCATCGTAGTGTTGGTTTGAATGAATGACAAAGAACGGTAGGGATTTTTCTTGGAGAGCTCTAATAACAGGGGATAGTTTGATGATTTCTGGTCGTGTCCCGAAAATTACTGCTATCTTCATGATTTAGTCTTTTTAGTCGATTTAGCAGATTTGGTTGATGTTTTCTTTGGCGATTTCTTTACCGCTACTTCTTTCAAAGTCATCAACGATCCTTCTGCTATGTATTTGTGGAGGAGTATTCCGCCTAGAACTAAAGTGACTATAATTGTGAATATTTGGCTGTATAGCCTTACATTTAAGACACTTACTGTGAATTCTGCCATTCTAGATTCACCGTCATTATCTTTGATAGTGAGGGTGACTTTGTGATCTCCTAGTTCATCAAATTCATGAGAAATTACGGGTCCTTCTTTTAAGATTGTGTCATCTATTTTCCATGCGTAACTTACGATATCTCCGTCATCGTCATAAGAGTCAGATGAGTCGAAAATTGTTTCTTGTTTCAGTCCTGCTGTGTATGCGTCTTCGTTGATTTCTATGACTGGACCTTTGTTCAAAGGGAAGTCATCAGCATCGTCCAAGATGCCGTCGTTGTCATCGTCTATGTCTGTGTTGTTTCCGATTCCGTCTGAGTCATTGTCATTCCATTCAGTATCGTCTAGTGGGAATGGATCGTCTCCATCGTTGGTTCCGTCATTGTCAGAATCTGGATTTACTCCGCTTGTTCCTTGATTCATTTCTGTGATGTCACTTACTCCGTCACCGTCGTCGTCTTCATCTGCTATGTCTCCGATTCCATCGCCGTCTGTGTCTGTAGTTTCAGTTGGATCTAGTGGTAGATCATCTTCTTCGTCAGGAACTCCATCATTGTCTGCATCTTCATCTGCGTTGTCGCCAACGCCATCTCCGTCTGTGTCTGCCCATTCATTTTTATCTAGCGGGTATTTGTCTTCTTCGTCTATGACTCCGTCATTGTCATCGTCTGGGTCTTCATCGTTTGGGATTCCGTCGTAGTCTGTGTCTTGTAGTACGTATGCTGATTTTGTTATTACGTTGTTTGATGGGTCGTCATCTTCTCCTTCCCATGGGAATAGTTGAACTTTGACAGTGTGTGAACCCCATCCTGGATACCAATCTACGAAAACATCATCTGCTCGATTTCCGAACAATGAAATTGCCTGGTCTCCGTTTATTTGACTTCCGTTATCGTAGAATCTGACGGTGCCTAGCAAGTCTGAAGTTGAGTTGTTGGTGACTGTTGCATATATTCGGATTTTTCGTCCTTCCATAAAGCTACTTGAAGAGAATTGGATGTTTTGAGTTGTGATTGATAAGTCTTTGCTATATGCAAAAGCTGCTGGGAGTGAAGCGCTCAGAAGTGAGCCAACAAAAAAGGCGAAGCTGATTAACGAAACTATAGACTTTGTTCCTTTTTTCATAGTTTTGAGTTTTATGAAATTATTTCTTTACTGCTTCTTTTTTACCTGACTTTTTTTTGTCGTTTGACTCTTTTTGTACTTTTGCATCTTCTAATTTTTGAGCTTCTTCAATTGCTTCTTCTTCGGCTTTTAATTCCACAATAGACATTGATGCGACTTTGTCTCTTGGTCGTAATCTCATTAGGTAAACTCCTTGAGTTGCCCTTCCTCTACTAGGGATGGTGCTTGTGTGAAGTCTTATTGCTTGTCCTGATCGGGACATTAATATGAGATCTGCGTCTGTTGTTTTGTCTATTATTTTTGCTCCTATGACTCTTCCAGTTTTTTCTGTGATATTTGCTGTTTTAACTCCTGATCCACCTCTTCCTTGATATCTGTAATTGGTTATTTTTGTCATTTTCCCTAATCCATTTTCCATTATGACGAGGAGTTCTGTGTTTTCAGGATCTGTGACTATATCCATTTCGACAGCTTTGTCTTCTGGTTTTAGTCTGATTCCTCTTACTCCAATTGATGGTCGTCCCATTGGTCGGGCGTCCTTTTCATCGAAGCGGATACATTTTCCTTGTTGAGTTACTATGACAACTTCGTTGTCTCCACTTGTTTGTTTAACCCATTCCAAAGAGTCTCCTTGTCTTAATTTCATAGCTATTAATCCGTTTTTTCTTACATTTGAGAAGTCTTCTACTGGAGTCTTTTTTACGGTTCCTTTTTTTGTTGCCATCAATAGGAATTTCCCTGAGTATTTTTCTCCAGCATTTAGAATAGCTGTTACTGATTCTTCTTTTTGTAGTTGGAGAATGTTTACTACGGCTTGTCCTTTTGATTGACGTGAACCTTGTGGGATTTCGTAGACTGGGAGTTTGAAGACTCTTCCTTGGTTTGTGAAATATAATAATTCATCGTGATTGCTTGCATGTCTGATGATCTTTATTTCATCTTCTTCTTTTGTTGTGCCTCCAATAATTCCTTTCCCTCCTCTTCGTTGTGCTTTGAATGAGTTTGGAGAAATTCTTTTTACGTATCCTCCTTTTGAGAGAATTACGATCATTGGTTCGTTAGGGATTGTATCTTTGTGTGAAATTGATCCAACTGCGTGAGGAATAATTTTGGTTTTTCGTTTGTCACCGTATTTTTCTTTCACTTCAGCTAGTTCATCTTTCATGATTTGAAGAATCTTTTTTGGATCTTTCAAAATAGATTCTAATTCTGCGATTAGGGCTAGTTTTTCTTTCAATTCATCTTCGATTTTTTGTCTTTCCAAACCTGCTAATGTTTGAAGTCTCATCTCCAAGATCGCTTTGCTTTGTTCGTCTGAAAGTTTGAATTTCTTTACCAAATTTGCGTGTGCTTCTTCTTTGGTTGGAGATTTTCTTATTGTTTCGATTACTTTGTCGATGTTGTCTATTGCGATTTTCAAACCTTCCAAAATGTGCGCTCTAGCCTGAGCTATTTTGAGGTCGAATTTTGTTCTTCTTGTGATTACTTCTTTTCTGTGTTTTATGAAGTGTTCTAGGACTTTTTTGAGGTCGAGTAGGTGAGGCTGTATTTCATCAACTAGTGCAATCATGTTCATGTTGAATGCTGTTTGCATTTGAGTGAGTTTGTATAATTGATTTAGGATTTTCTTTGGATAAGAATCTTTCTTTAAATCTATTACAATTCTGAGTCCTTCTCGGTTGGATTCATCTCTGATGTCTGAAATTCCTTTGAGTTTTTTGTCGCGGACTAGGTCTGCGATTTTTGTTACTAATGAAGATTTGTTTACTTGGTAGGGGATTTCAGTGACCATAATAGAGTGCTTTCCACCTTTTTTCTCCTCTATTGAAGCTTTTGCTCGACATACCATTCC
>CAZBZZ010000035.1:0-9017 GCA_964496555.1 uncultured Candidatus Peribacteria bacterium | reverse complement strand
TAAGGCGGATTCCAAAAAAACTAAAAAATAACCAACAGACATGTTCTCATACATATTCAACTCACTTCCAGGTCCAGAATTTTCATATTACTATGAATTATTAATAGTAGCAGGATTACTAATCGTCGGATCTTTTCTCCTAAAAAACTACTACAAAAAACGAGTTCAAGAACGAGATTTTGCATTCAAAAAACTCTACAAAAAAGTTCCAAACAGATTGATCTATTTCGCAATAGGACTTCTGTTCCTAGTCTTGGTTCGGTATGAAAACATCCCCTATTTCTCTATGAGACTCTTCCTTTATCTCTACGTATTAGGAGTAGCTGTTTATCTCGGATATCAAGCCTACAAATACTTCAAAGTCTACCCAGTAGCGCGTGACAAAGCCGAAAGCAAACCAAAAGTTGAGAATGTGAAGATGAAATACTTGCCAAACAAGAAGAAAAAATAGAAAATGATCTCCTATAATCAATTTTTATGGCTGATCGAATTGAACGAACAAGGGAAGAATTTCCTGTAAAAGGGGACGAAGTTTTAGTAAACGGTATTCCTATAAAAGTAGACTGGAGCGGCAGCAGATTCATAACAGTGGGAAGAGGTCGAACAGAATTCATAGCACCATTAGATCAATTTGAAAGAGATCATAATGGAGAATGGATATATACGGGACCTCTTCAAATAGACACCACTCCAAACCTATTAGATCAAGTAAGAAAGACCCTACCTACAGTTAAAGAAGCAACCGAATTTGGAGTAGCAACAGCAGAAGTAGGATTTGAAACAGCAAGACTCATAGGATCTAAAGCATTAACAATAGCAGGAATAGCAACAAGAACAGCCTTCAACCTCCCAGGAGAAGTAATTAAATCAACAAAAGACCGCTTTAGCATAATAAGAGAAGAAGTTTCAGTTCTTATCCAAGATCATTCTAGAAGTCAATCACCAGATTGATTACTGCAACTTCAAAATCTTATATTCAACGTATCCAGCTGGAACTTTAACCTTTATCGATTCACCAGCAGCACCTCCAAGCAAAGACGCCCCAACAGGTGACTCATTCGAGATTTTCCCAGCAAGAGGATCTGCTTCTGTAGAACCAACAATAGTATAAACTTCAGGTTCATCCTTCGTCTTAGAAAGATTTTTCAGATGAACAGTAGTCCCGATTTCAACACGTTTCTTTCCTTTAGCCCCTTCCTCAATAATCTTTGCACTTTTAATTTTTGACTCAAGTTCCAGAATTCGTCCTTCAACAAAAGCTTGCTCATTTTTCGCTTCCTCATACTCAGAGTTCTCAGAAAGATCACCATAAGAAATAGCTTCTTTTATTCGAGCAGCAACCTCTTTTCTCTTTGTAGTTTTAGAATATTCAAGCTCCTCAACTAATTTATCCAAACCTTCTTTCGTAAGAAGAGTTTTCTTTTGACCATCATCAAAATTCTTCAAAACATCTTCAGTCTTCTTAACTTTTTTTAGGACTTTTTTAGTTGTCTTTTTAGTTGCTTTTTTAGCCATAAGTATAAGTGTTATTTTTTATAAAACGCTATTATTCAGGACGAATTTTCACACTCGTCGGATGTTCTTTCAATTTTTGCAAAACCTTCGCTTCAATCTGTCGAATACGTTCACGTGTTACATGGAATTCCTGACCAACCTCCTCAAGAGTATGACCAACACCATCCAACAATCCAAAACGCATTTCAATAATTTTCCTTTCACGTGGAGAGAGATATTGAAGCATCTCACGAATATTTTCCTTCAATAATTGTCTGTTTGTAGAATCAGATGGAGTCAAAGCTTCATCATCTTCAATAAAATCTCCAAGCTTGCTGTCTTCCTCAGTTCCCACAGGAGCCTCAAGAGACACAATATCTTGTGATATTTTCATAATATGACGCACTTTCTTGATCTCCATATCCATTTCAGCCGCCAACTCTTCAACCAAAGGCTCACGCCCAAGCTCTTGAACAAGTCTTCTTTGTGCATGAGTCAATTTATTGATTGTTTCAACCATGTGAACCGGAATACGAATCGTACGTGCTTGATCCGCAATCGCACGAGTAATAGCTTGCCGAATCCACCAAGTTGCATAAGTAGAGAATTTAAAACCTCTATCAGGATCGAATTTTTCAACTGCGCGGAAAAGACCAATATTCCCTTCTTGAATTAAATCCAAGAAAGAAAGTCCTCTTCCAATATATTTCTTCGCTATCGAAACCACCAATCGAAGGTTAGCCTCAGCCAACCGACTCTTAGCAGATTGATCTCCCTTTCTAATTCTACGTGCCAATTCAACCTCCTCTTTTGCTGTTAAAAGATCTACTTTCCCGATTTCACACAAATACAAACGAATAGAATCATTTGCAATTTCCTTCAACTCAACCTGATATTTTTCTTCTTTTTTCTTTTTCTTCTTTTTAGGAGCAGCCTTCTTAGGCTCTTTAACCTCCTTTGGCTCAGCCTTTCCCTTTCCTTTCCCTTTTCCTTTTTTCTTCTTATCATCATCTTTCTTTCCCTTTTTCTTCTTATCTTCAACTACCTCTTCATCAGCCTCCTCCTCTTCATCAGCCTCCTCCTCTTCATCAGCCTCCTCTTCTTCCTCTTCACCCCAAATCAAACTGTTTTTCATGTCCAAAACCTCAATTCCAAGCTCCATAAACAAAGTATAAACCTCATCTAATAGAATAAGGTCATTTTCTATGTTAGGCATAGCCTTCAAGAGCTCCTGTTGAGTAACAAAACCATGAGTCCTTCCTTTTTTGACAAGAGCCCTAACCGCATTCGGATATTGCTCAAGCATTTCTTCGGAAGGATTTTGAATAAATTTTCTAGTTCTAGCCATATGTTTTACGAAGTTAATAACTTCTGAAAGTCCTTTAATAATTGTTTCTTTTTATCCTCATCCCCATCTTTTTCTGCTTCCTTCAAAGCCTTTTCCAACTCAATTCTTTTGTGCATTCTGCGTCCCTTCACTATTCTGTCAATCAGTTTTCCCACTTCAAACTCAATTGATTCCCCGTTAAAACTGCCGTATTTCTCTTCCGCATAAAGTGACAAAAACGCGATTCTGTCGCTTGGGACAGCCATTTTTTCAGCATCGAGATCCCATCCCTCTTTTTCGGTTCGACCCGCATTATACTTTCGGCACATCTCAATGTAAATGTTTTTTAAGTCACCTTCAAAATCATCCTCATTAAGCGTTTCTTTCACCTTTCCAAGATGTAAAGGATTCTCCAATAAAACAGAGATCAACAAAGCAGAAACACTCAGT
This sequence comes from uncultured Candidatus Peribacteria bacterium, assembly GCA_964496555.1. Classification (GTDB taxonomy): domain Bacteria; phylum Patescibacteriota; class Gracilibacteria; order UBA1369; family LOWO2-01-FULL-3; genus JABILX01. The sequence goes on along the minus strand of CAZBZZ010000035.1, from coordinate 5,746 downwards.
TTTTCACCTTTAACTTCCTCAACTTCATTGCGTCCAGAATACTGATCCCTCAAAACTTTAAAATTCTCGATTTCGTCATATAAAAATTTTTCTTTCGTATCCAAATAGTTAGCCAAAACACGAACAAAATGATCCATCTTAACAGTGCTCTTCATCATCTTCATAAGAGGAATTATTTCCTCAAGAAATTTACGTCTACCTTCAAGAGACTTAACCTCAAACTTCTGATTCAAAAGATACATATAAAATTCCAAGAAATTCTCAGCATTATCAATCAATCCCAAGAATTCATCTTTCCCTTTTTTTCCACGATCTACCATGAAATCAGCCGGGTCCTTCATGTCACCAGTCATCTTTAAAGTTTTCATATTCATCTCAGCATCTTGGATAACTTCATAAGCCCTTTTGGTAGCATTTATTCCAGCTGGATCAGTATCAAAACACGAAACAATATTTTTTGTAAATCGACCAATCAACTTCACTTGCTCAGGAGTAAGAGCCGTTCCGCTACTAGCAACAATATTTTTTATATCATTCTGATAAAGAGCAATCACATCGAAATATCCCTCAACAACCACAACCTTATCAGCCTCTTTTATCGCCTGTTTTGCATGAGACAATCCATACAAAACCTTACCTTTCGAATAAATACCAGTCTCAGGAGAATTTAAATATTTTGGAACCTGATCTTTTTCAAGAGCACGCCCTCCAAAAGCAATTACCCTTCCCATTTGATCAAAAATCGGGAACATCAATCTCAAACGAAATTTGTCATAAATCCCCTTCCCCGCAACATCTTTCAAACTAAACAACCCAGACTTCACCAATAAATCCTGTTTGTGCCCTTTTTTCATCAGATATTTGTGAAGATCATCATAATCTTTGGTCGCAAGACCAACTCTAAACTCCTTTATCATCTCCTTCGTCATTTGTCGTTTTTCCAGATAAGCTAGAACTTTTTTCGACTCCTCACTTTTATCAAACAATTTTGCTTCAAACATTTTGCAAGCATCCTCATGAATCTCTAAAAGTTGCTCTTTTAAACTTTTTTCTCCTTTTCCTCCTTTAGATTTAAATTTCTTTACATCAGCTTTCACCCCAGCTTTATCAGCTAAAATACTCACACATTCAGCAAAATCAACTCCTTCAACCTCTTGAATAAACCTGAACATATCTCCTCCTTTATGACATCCAAAACAATAAGCAATCTGTTTTTCAGGACTAACCACAAAAGATGGAGTCTTTTCACTATGAAAAGGACAACATGCTTTGAAATTTCTTCCAGCTTTCTTTAATTCAACATATGGAGCCACAACATCAACGATGTCTAACCTGTTTTTAATATCCGCAACAACATCAGCCATAAAAACCCTTTAAGTAAAGTACTTATATACCAAATCTGCCTATTAATTCAACTTTTTCTTATGTTTTGATGCAGCCAAAACCCCAGCAATCATTAGTAACATCAAAACAACCAACCCAATCAATACAAATAATTTCTGCTTCGAACTAACACAAACAACCGCCAAAATCCCAAATAAACCAGCAAATCCATAAATCACATATAAAACATGATGTTCCTTCAAACCAAGCATCAATAACCTGTGGTGAAGATGTTTCAAGTCACCCTGCCAAGGTTTTTTGCCCTCAAAAAGTCTTCTAGCAATAACCCACCCTGCATCCAAAATTGGAATACACAAAACTAGAAATGCAGTAGCAACTTTCCCTCCAGAAAAAATAGCCAAAGTAGCAAGCACAAATCCAAAAAATGTACTTCCGCTATCCCCCATCAATATCTTTGCAGGCGGAAAATCAAAAACCAAAAACGCTAAAGCAACAAAAGCAAGAATCAAAGCAATCGAAGCAACCGTCAATTGAGAAGCAGGATCAACATGAATATCAGGTCTGACACTCAAAAAGAAAATAGTCAAAGACGCAATAAAAGAAACTCCAGACGACAATCCTCCAACACCATCTAAAAAATTCATCGTATTAGTAATAGCCACAATCCAAATAACAGTAAAAACAGCCCCTAAGACAGGAACTCCATGCAAAACCATCCGATCCAGCTCAAACACGCCTCCCAACGGATTAGTGATAGATAGAATGCCAATTCCAGCCCAAACTAGAACCAATGCCGCCAAGATCTGTACAAAAATTCTCAAAAACGGATTGATTCGCAACCAATCATCCAAAATTCCAATCAAAACTATCAAGAAAGATGCAGCCAATAAACCAACAACCTCCTTCGAAAGATCAACAAAAATCAAAACCGAAATCAAAAATGCCAAAAAAATCAAAACACCTCCATAGTAAGGAATCGGCTTCCGATCCAAACCATACTTCTCAGGACGATCCATCCATCCCCACTTCGGGAAATACTTGAGCGCCATAAGCACAAGTCCCATAGAGACCAAAAAACTAAACAACGCTATGATAGCAAAATAATTCATGATGAGATTCTAATCTGTTTTCTAAATTTTACAAACTTTCCTTCACGAATCGACTCTAACACACCAACTATTTTCCCGCCATTCTTGGCCAAAACCTGTCCACCTTGAACACTTTTTGTATTCAAGACAAAACCGCCGTTCTTCAACCTGTTATAGTCATTCGTATTTATATCAATTACCGGATAATTTTCAAACAAATCCTCCACTGGTTTCAGATGATCATTCAAATCCGAATCTTCCAACTCAGAAACCTTAATAGCTTCTTCAACAGAAACTCCACGACTCTTTCCTTCATCAAGAAAACCAACCTCAGTTCTACGCAACGCAGTCATATAAGCCCCGACTTTGAACTCCTGTCCAAGATCATGAACCAACGATCGGATATAAGTCCCACTCCCGCAAGAAACCTCAAAAACCATCTTCGGCCATTCAAAAGAAACAAAACTCACATCATATACATTTACCTTCTTTGGCTTTAATTCAAATTCCTTCCCCTCACGAGCAAGATCATAAGCACGCTTCCCCTGCACTTTTTTCGCAGAAAATCTAGGAGGCATTTGTTCTATTTCACCCATAAATTTCCCTTGAACAACTTTTTTGATCGCATCAAGCTTAACAGGGCTTACCCCAGGCACTTTTTCAACTTCACCATCCGCATCATAAGTATCAGAAACAGCTCCAAATTCACATTCAGCCACATACACCTTATCCGCACCAAACAAGAACTCCAAAAGCTTCGTAGCCTCCCCCAAAGCAATAATCATAAGCCCAGTAGCAATAGGATCAAGAGTTCCACAATGACCAATCTTATAACCACGTGGCAACTTCAACACTCTCTTCAAACTTCGAATAACGTCAAAAGAAGTTTCCCCCTTCTCCTTATCTATGAATAGAAATCCATTCATCTCAACCAAATTAATTACTCAACCTCCCCCACCGAAATTTTTCGGCGTAAAAGGTCTACCACAACTTGCTTATCATTCCAAGGAATTGTTTTCCCACGCACCTTCATTATTTCCTCAGCTCCCTTCCCAGCAATCACCACACTATCTCCTTTCCCAGCCAAAGAAAGCACAAGTCGAATAGCTTCTTTTCTATCTGGAATCTTCCAAAATCGATCCCCTTCCTCACGTTTCACCCCCTCAGCAATATCATTAATAATTTTCAATTCATCATCCTCATAAGGATCATCATCCGTCAAAACAATATAATCAGCATACTTATCAGCAACCGCTCCCATCTTCGGCCTCTTCCCCACATCACGTCCTCCTCCAGTCGCACCAAATACAGCAAAAAGTTTTCCATCAAAAGTCAGATCCTTATACATAGAAAGCAATTTCTCGAGAGAATCAGGCGCATGAGCATAATCAATAACTATCGATGGGTCTTGCCCCGCATCCACATGATCATACCTGCCAGGGATAGTCCTAGCCTCCTCCAGACCACGTCGAATATCCTCCACTGGAATTCCCAATGTCAAACAAACTGCTGCCGCACACAACGCATTTTGAATATTAAAATCTCCAGGCAAATCAAAATCCACAGGCACCGCATTATTAGGGACTTGCAGGGTAAATTCACTTCCATCAGGTTTCAATTTCACAGATGTCGCTCGAATAGTCCCACCCTTCAAACCATAAGTCACCTTCCGATCCGCAATATACTGATCAAAATATGAATAGTGTTGATCATCTTGATTCAGAATCAACTGCTTCTGAATCCCAGCCTTTCGCCTCCCTTTCGAAATTTTTTTAAATAGATCTCCTTTTGCATTTAAATAATTCGCAAAACTTCCATGATACTCAATATGATCTTCCGTAACATTCGTCATCGCAGCCACATCAATATTCACTCCCCAAACTCTAGATTGAGTCATCGCATGAGAAGAAACTTCAACAACCGCATACTTACAACCAACATCAACCATCTGTCTCAAAAGCTTTTGCAACCCAAACCTTCCCTGCGAAGTCATCTTCGTTGTATTACTCCATTTCTTATCTCCAACCTGAAAATTAAGAGTAGAAGTCATTCCAACTTTATGCCCAGCTGTCTCCAACAACTTAGCAATCAAATTCACAGTAGTAGTCTTTCCATTCGTCCCAGTCACCCCAATAACGATCATTTTCCGCGCTGGAAATCTATAAATAATAGCCGCCAAAACCGCAAATATCTTATGATAAAAAAGCCGCAATGGATTCGTATCTGAAACAATGTTTTTTATTTTTTTGATAACCATTCTTTTGCTTTTGTTACATCGTTAGAAATTAGCATCCTTAATTCTTCCAAATTTTCGACCTTTTGTACATCCCGAATTTTCTCAACCAATTCCACCTCCGCCATCTCTCCATAAACATCCCCACAATCTTCAAACAAATAAACCTCACAAATATCTTTCCCCTCAGGCAAACCAGCTTTTTCTCCAACATACCCAGCCCCATAAAACTCTCGTTCAGTGCATCCACCCTCCTCCAAAAACACAACACGACAAACATAAACACCACGAACATCATCATCCCGATTCACAATTATATTAATAGTAGGATACGAAATTTTTGACCCCAAACCTGTTCCATGCTCAATTTTGCCGGAAATTTTTGATCGCACCATACGAAAAACCTTTAAAAATTTAAATAACAAGCCCAATAATCATCCACCACAACAAAGCCAAATCATTCTTCCAAAAAGTTTGATCCACAAGCCCATGCAACCCAACCACAGCAAACATCGCCAAAATCACAGTAAACAATCTTTTCTTTTCGAAATCCAACTTCTTGTCACGCAACGTCCAAAACACAGCAATAAAAATCCACGGAATAGCAATAGCTCCAATCATCCCCGCATTCAACCAAGTCGAAAACCATAAATTATGTGGATGCAACATAGTCTCCTCATACGGAACAACTCCCAAAACCTCCTCAGATCTATCCTCATAAACTTCCTGAAAACGACCAAGCCCAATCCCCAAAAACGGTTCCTCCTCAATTAATTTCTTCGTCACAGTCCAAGTCTGAATTCTCACAGACGAAGAACTCTGCCTATCAAACGCCAAGAAATCGTCAAATTTGGTAGTACCCATCTGCGAAAATCCAGCCAAAATTCCAATCACTCCAATCACAACAAAGAACAAAATCTTCTTCCACAATCGCCCATATTTCTCCCTAAAACTAGAGAAAAACAATTCATAAACCGCATACAAAAAGAACCCTCCAAACACAGCAATAAGCCCTCCATAAGACATCGAATATAACAAAGCAATTAATGTAGTAAAAAATACAACCAATTCATAAATAGCC
>CAZBZZ010000034.1:0-9244 GCA_964496555.1 uncultured Candidatus Peribacteria bacterium | reverse complement strand
GGAGGGCGCAGGTGTTATTCATCAGCGGGGGAATTCACTTTCTGCTCTTCTTGAGTTATAACTTCCTGAGTACTTTCTGTTTGAAAATCATCTTCTGGAGACATTTTTAATGAGGTTAATAAATGTCGATTAATTCGATCTGGGGTCGGCTGTTTTGCCGGGCACTTTGCAATAATATGCTAATGAGAGATATTCTCCAACTTTTAATTGAGCTTGGGTTTGTTTTTTGGAGAAAAGTGAGGGCTGTTTTGATCAAGCGTTGTCTTTTTTGGTATGTGATTGATTCTTCTGGTCTGTTCATTGAATATGGACTTCTGGTTTTCACTTCAAAGAAATGGAGCTGGCCTGGAAGCTTGGTAGCGACGATATCGATCTCTCCATATTTTGAGTGATAATTTGTGACTAGGATCGTGAAACCTCGTACTTTTAAGTAATTTTTCGCGAGTGATTCTCCTTTTTTGCCAATTTCTTTGGATTTTTTTGGATTTGTCATACAAGCAATCTTACCAGGCGAATTATAGTTATGCTGCAATTTGAGGTTTTTTTAAATAAAATTTGAGGAAAATGTGAGAAAAATGTTAGGTTTATTTGAGTTTTTGTGCGATATTTGGAAGCCCTCGCATTTGGAGGGAAGGGCAATTAAAGTTTGATATCATGGCTGATAACCTTATGGTTCCACCTCATAGTTTGGATGCTGAGCGTGCTGTTTTGGGCTCAATTTTTGTGGATAAAGATGCTTTAATTAAAGTTTCTGACTTCTTGGCTAGTGATGATTTTTATCATGATGCTCATCGAATGATGTATGACGCGATCATAACTCTTTACGACAAGCGTATTCCTGTGGATATGGTGACTTTGAGTAATCATTTGGAAGATGCCAATCAGTTAAAGATGATCGGGGGAGTTTCTTATCTGGCAGAGATTGCCAATGAAGTTCCAACTTCTACTCATATTTTCCAGTATGCAACGATCGTTAAACAGAAGGCTGTTTTGAGAAAGTTGATAAAGGCTGGAGATACTATTAAAGGGTTGGGATACAAGGAGGAGGCTGAGATTGATAAACTGATTGATGATGCTGAAAAATCTCTTTTTTCTGTTTCACAGCAACATATCAATGACCGTTTCGTGCATATCAAAGATGTTTTGAATAAAACTTATGAAAAGATCTCTGATCTGCATGATCCTGAAACCAAGGAAAAATACCGTGGTATTCCGACCGGGTTCCGAGATATGGATAATATCCTATCTGGTTTGCAGCCAGCTGATCTTGTGGTTCTTGCGGCTAGGCCTTCTATGGGTAAGACTGCTCTTGCTTTGAATGTAGCTCAAAATGCTGCGAAGAGAGGATTTTCTGTAGGTGTTATATCTCTGGAAATGTCGAAGGAACAGCTTGTAGAGAGAATGTTCTGTAGCTTGATGGCGGTGGATAGCTGGAAGCTCCGAACGGGTAAGTTGTCTGATGATGATTTCTCGAAGATTGGGAATGTCATGGATGAATTGAATCATATGAAAATCTATATAGACGATTCGGTTGGTAGTTCTATTTCTGAGCTGAAAGCTAAGGCTAGAAGGCTGAAAATGGAGCAGGGGTTGGATATACTTATCATAGATTATTTGCAGTTGATGAGCGCTTCTGGAGTTGGTTCGTCTTATCAGCAAAATCGTGTACAAGAAATTTCTGAGATTTCTCGATCGTTAAAAGAGTTGGCGCGTGATTTGTCTATTCCAATTATTGCTTTATCTCAGTTGTCTCGTGCGGTTGAGATGAGGCCTTCGAAAGTCCCTCAGTTATCGGATCTGCGTGAATCAGGTGCAATCGAGCAAGATGCGGATGTTGTTTTGATGATGTACAGAGAGGATTATTATGAAGAAGATTCTGATAGGGCTGGGATTACAGATATTTATGTCAGGAAACACCGTAATGGTCCGATTGGTCGTGTTGAATTGAGTTTCAGAAAGGAGCAAATGAAGTTTATTAGTATTGAGAGGGATAGGAAGGAGGGTGATTATGCTTAGTGGAAAAACTAATCTTCGAAAATGTGGTTATAAAGCTTCGTATCTGAACATGTTCAGATACTCAGTTTTTCGTTCTCATGAGAACGAAAAATATAACCAAAACATTTTCTTATCTTAGCTTTTTCCACTTAATAATACTGAGGACTTAATCAGATGAAGGGGTGGGTGGGTGGGATCGCTTGAGAAACAGGAGTGTTTACTCTATAATGCAGCCATAAATTTTGTAAACTTTATTTTATGTTCTGGGGTGATGGTATTATAGATGATTTCCTGAAAGAATATGGTGAGGAGGCGAAGAAACGCCAACTAATTCTGAGGGATGAGAAAACTATGTCTGGAAAACCACATGTTGGTTCTCTCCGATCGTATGTTATGCATTCTGTTTTGGCAGATGTTTTGACTGATCGAGGGATCGACAATATTTTCCATTACGAGCTCAATGATACGGATGCTTTTGATTCGGTCCCGTCGTATGTGCCTGCTGAATGGGAGGAGCATTTGGGGAAACGTTTGAAGGATGTTCCAGCTCCAGATGGGAAATCTGCTAATTATGCAGAGCAGTTTGGGAAAGAGTACTCAGATATTTTAAAAGATTCGAAATTTAATGCGGAATATTACTATGTCAGCTCAAAATATGAAGCTGGTGAATTTGATGAATATATTAAACTTGCGTTAGATCACAAAGATGAGATCCGCGAGATTTACAGGACTGTCAGTGGATCTGAGAAGCCAGAGAGCTGGTATCCATGTCAGGTTATTTGTGATAAGTGTGAGAAGATCGCTACCACAAAAGTCAATGGATGGGACGGGAAAGAAGTTGAATATTCTTGTACTGCGGAGATTGGAGGAGCGAAGGGTTGTGGTCATTCTGGGAAAAAATCGCCTTTTGGTGGCAATGCAACAATGCCTTGGAAAGTTGAGTGGGCAGCGAAGTTTTGTGTAATGAAGGTGGATTTGGAGGGCGCTGGAAAGGATCACTATGCGGCTGGAGGATCGAGGCATGTTTCTAATCGGATTTGTGAGGAAATTTTCAAACGTAAACATCCTTTCGATGTTCGGCATGAATTCATTCTCCTTGGAGGTGCGAAGATGTCTTCGTCTTCTGGGGTGGGATGTACTGCTGTTGATTTATATGAACTTCTACCTCGGTATTTGTTCCGATTTATGATGATCCAAAAAGATGTGATGAAGACGATCAATTTCGATCCTGAAGGAGATACTGTTCCAGTTTTGTTTGATCAGTACGATGAAGTTTGTCGTGGATATTTCAAGGGTGGTGAGGATGTTAAAGATCATAAGAATCGTATTTTTGAATTGACTCATTTTTATGAAAAGAAAGATTTGAAAAAGTTAAATCGATTTTTGCCTCGGTTCAATCATATTTCGTTCTTTGTGCAGATGCCACATTTAAATATTGAAGAGAGGGTTGCTGAGATGAAAGAGTCTGCTTTGACTAAGGCTGACAAAGAGGAATTGGATGAACGAACTGAACATGCTCGTAAGTGGTTGGGCGATTTCAGTCCTGAGCGTTATGTATTTACTGTGCATGAAGAGGTGCCTGAGGCAGCAGCTTCTTTGAGCGCGGAGCAGAAGAAGTTCCTTGGAGATTTGGCAGCGGTACTTGAAGAGAAAGACTGGTCTGGAGAAGAGTTGCATGGGAAAATTCATGAATTAAAAGAAGCTTCTGGGCTTCCGCCGAAAGAGGTTTTTGGATCTCTTTATACAGCTTTGCTTGGCAAGAGTTCGGGGCCACAAGCGGGTTGGTTTTTGGAGGCTTTGGATAAGGAATTTTTGATCAAAAGGTTTGGAACAATAGCCGGTAAAAATCATGAACTTTATAGAAAACTTGGAATAAAATAAATATGGATAAAATTGTTGTTTTAGATTTCGGAGGACAGTACGCTCATCTGATCGCGAATCGTGTGCGTCGGCTCGGGGTCTACAGCGATATTCGTGATGGAGAAATTGATGCTGATGAGTTGCGCGAGTATAAGGGAATTATTTTGTCGGGAGGGCCTCAGAGCGTGCATGCAAAAGACAGTTTAAAATGTGATCCTGCAATTTTTGGACTTGGGATTCCTGTCCTAGGAATTTGTTATGGACATCAAGTGATGGCTCATGTTTTGGGCGGGATGGTAGAGCCTGGGAATGTTCGTGAATATGGGAAAGCTGTTGTTAAGATTTTGGAGAAAGGTGGGGTTCTTGAGGGACTTGAAGATGAAGAAGTGGCTTGGATGAGCCATTTTGACCAGGTCACTGGCGTTCCAGAAGGTTTTAAAATCGCTGCATCTACTGAGGATTGTTCTATTGCTGGGATGGCCGATGAGGCTAGGCAGTTTTTTGGGATTCAGTTCCATGCTGAGGTTACTCACACACCAAATGGGATGAAGATTTTGGAGAATTTCATTGAAATTAGTGAGGCAAAGCGTGAATGGAGTATTGAAAAATTCATCGCCGCTGAGATTGAAGCTATTAAAGAAAAGGTTGGGGATAAGAAAGTTTTTATGATGGTTTCGGGTGGAGTTGATTCGACGGTTGCTTTTACTTTGCTTGAGAAAGCTCTGGGGGATAAGCGAGTATATGGGTTGTTTGTTGATATCGGATTTATGAGAAAAGGAGAGCGAGATCAAGTTGAGAAGATATTGGGAGAGTTGGGTGTGACAAATTTAAAGATTGAAGATGCGGGAGATGAATATTTCGAAGCGTTGAAAGAGATTTATGATCCGGAAGAAAAACGTGCAATTATTGGCGCAAAATTTATTGATATTCAGAGAAGGGTTCTCGGAGAGTTGGGGTTGAATAGCGATGAATGGATTTTGGGACAGGGAACTATTTATCCTGATACGATTGAGACTGGCGGGACTAAACATGCAGATACTATTAAGACTCATCACAATCGAGTGCCGGAAGTGCAGAAGTTGATTGATGAGGGATTGGTGATTGAGCCGATTGCTCAGCTGTATAAAGACGAGGTTCGTGAAGTTGGTGAATCGCTTGGCTTGCCGCACGAAATGGTTTGGAGACATCCGTTTCCTGGGCCTGGGTTGGCGGTGAGGTGTTTGTGTTCGGCTGATGAAGGGGCTGGTGAAAATTTAAATTTGGAAATTGACGGAGGCGGATATTCTGCTTCGGTTTTACCTTTGAAAAGTGTTGGAGTTCAGGGGGATGTGCGTTCTTATAAACATCCTGTTGTTTTGAGTGGTGGAGAGCGGGACTGGGAGAATTTATCTTTAATTGGAACAAAGACTGTTAATAATTTTGAAGAGTTGAATAGAGCTTTGTATTTACTTCATGGTTCGCTTGAGGCTGGGGTTGGATTGGTCAAGTCTTACCTGACTCCTGAGCGTATTGCTGTTTTGCAAGAAGCGGATAAGGTCGTGATGGATTTTATTATGGAGAAGAAATTGGATAAAGAGATTTGGCAGTTCCCTACTGTACTTGTACCTTTGGTGGTTGGTGGTTCGGGTGAATCGATTGTTCTTCGGCCAGTTGAAAGTGAAGAAGCAATGACAGCTTCGTTTTATAAGATGGAGTGGGAGCTTTTGGATGAGTTGGTTAGTCGGTTGTCGGGGGTTCAGGGTGTCGGGGCTGTTTTCTATGATATTACGAATAAGCCGCCGGGGACTATTGAGTGGGAATAAGGCAGGAGAGAAAGATAATCTTCGGAAATATAGTTACAATGCTGAATCATTGAACATGTTCAGATACTCAGTTTTCTGTTCTCATGAGAACAGAAAATATAACTAAAATATTCTCTCATATTTTTATTTACCAATGAGTGGAAAATAATCATTCGCAAGTGTGTCTTCGTATGGGAACATGCTTAGTTTTTCGGGGAAGAATTCGCCCCACTCCCCTGTCTTGTTCATGTGGGCGACAAGTCGGGCAACTTGTTGTTCGTATTTTTCGCGTTCGTATTGGCGATTGAAAATGCAATATTGTTTTTGGCGGAGTCCTGAGCAACCGAAGCAATTTTTGCAGCCATGGCAGTTGTCACAGTAAAAGAGGTCGTATGAATCACGACAAAAGTTTGTGAATCGGTATCCATAGCCGATAAGGCTCGTTGATTCGTAACAGAGTTCGATCCCATCTGCAAAACATACGTCATAGCAATCTTTTGCATCGAGTCCGTCGTGCAAGTATGCGCAATCTTCAGAGTCATATATGTCGAATCCGTAGTATACGTTCTTTGAATTATATATGTTGTCCCCTATGCAGTTCTCGCATGAGATGAGGGTTGAGGATCTTCTGATTGGGTCTATTTCTTCTTTGAGGTTTTTGAATTTCGCGAGATATTCTTTTATAGCTTGAGGGTTTGTTTTAAGTTCGTCTTGGGCTTTTTCAAATTCTTCTTTGGAAACTGGTTTATTTAAAATGTGATATTCTTTGTTTTTAAGATTTATACAAAGCATGCATTTGTTGAGGCCTTGGCAATTGAAAATGAAGTTGCAATCTACGCAGCTTTTGCAGTTTTGACCGTATGAAACGTTGTAGCAATTTCTACAATCTAGGCATTCGTAGCAGAGCTCGGAGTTGGTTATCCAAAGGCAATCCATTACGTCTTTATTGTCTACCATTAGCCAACTATAGAAACTATCTTCGTTGCGGTTTGCCGAGGTAATCATGTAGCTGCTTTTGTTTCCGTCAGCGAAATTACAATAATCTGAGTTGGTTGCTTTGTTGTTGATGAGTGGTGGGCGAGGTACTTTGAGAAGAAGTTCATGGAATTGATCGAAGAATGTTTGTTCAAAGTCAGGTTCTTGAGCGTATTTGGTGGGGTCCCAATTGTCTCCCCACCATTCGTCTTTTGTGTAGATTGTATATGGAGAATCGGGTTGATAGATTGAGATCATTTCTTGTCCTGATAGGGAAGATTTTCTGCGGTAGAGATTGCGTTCGTTTCGATATGCGAGACGGCGGCGTTCGCGACATTTCGGACAAAAAGTTGGTGCTGGAACTTCGAAGTTTTTTGTGGTTGTTCGGAGGGCAACTTTTTTGTAATAAGCCTCGTCCTCTGGGCGAACTTGGAAGGGAGAGCTGCAAGATTTGCATTGACTGGTTTCCATCAGTTCAGTGTTACTTTTTCAACTTTTGGAATTTTCATAGAGAGGTATTTTTCTGCGAAAGTTTTGAATTTTTTTGGATCGTCAGTCGTTAGGAATTCGCGTTTTGGTTTTTTGGATTTTGATATGAGAGTCTCTATTTCAGGATGATTTTCCAGGTATGTTTTGAGTTTTTCTGCGACTATTTTCCCTGTATCAAAAACTTCTACTTGTTTGCCCATGTAGCGTGAGAATTGATTTTTCATGATTGGGTAGTGAGTGCAACCGAGAATGAGAGTGTCTATGTTGCATGTCTTTAGTGGGCGTAGATATTTTTTGAGGATTGATTTTGCTTCTGGTTTGGTGTGCCATCCTTCTTCGATGAACGGGACCAAAAGTGGACAGGCTTGTCCATAGGTGCGTATTTTGGGGTTTATTTTTTTGATTTCGGTTTCGTATGAGTTGCTGTCAATAGTTGCTTTTGTTCCTACGACCCCTACCCTACCCTTCTTTGATTTTTCGGCAGCTTCTTCTGCGACGGGGATTAATACTCCGAGGATTTTTCTGTCTTTTTCGTCTTTGCCTTTGAGATATTTTTGTTGAACGTGTCGGAGTGCGACGCTTGATGCGGTATTACATGCAAAAATTATCAGCTTCACTCCCCTATCGAATAAATACTCAACTGCTTCTTCTGAAAATTGCTTGATCGATTCTTCGCTGCGACCACCATATGGTGAGCGTGCGCTATCCCCCAAATACAAATAATCATATTGAGGCAGTTCTTTGAGAACTGGCTTCAACACGGTGAGACCGCCTATTCCTGAGTCGAAAAGTGCTATCATCTTGGGATCGGGTTAGTCAGCGAGTAATAGTAACCAGAGTGGTTGAAGAGCCAGAAGTACTAAAAGCACTGTAAGTAGGACTTTTTTGTTGTATTCTTCGAACCTTACCTTTTGTAGGAGAGACTTTATGCTTCTTTCCGCACTTGATATCTTTTCGATGAGTTTGGCCTTTTCTAGGCGCTTTTCTGACTGATCTCGGTGGTATTCTAGAAGAGGAATTGAATTTTTCACCTGTGCTTCGAGTTGACCGACTCTATAATTGGCTATTTCTAAGCGTTCTTGTTTTTCGCGGAGCTCTTCTTGGGTTTTGTCGTAGAGATCTTTGTAGAGATGGCCTTGCGAAGCGCTTTTAACGATTTTTCGCGTTTGTGAAGTAGACAAGGTTTGTTCGTTTTGGGCTGTGGTGTCGTGCATTATGTCGATAGACTGTTCAGGGGTTGACGTGTCTAGACTTGTGTCGATAGGGGCGCGATTTTTCTGAGATGAAATCCCATAAACCTCATCCTTATTCAACCAAACACGACCTCCGACGTTCTGAGCTGTCAAAACCTTCTTCTTTATGTATCTATCTACTGTTCTAACTGAAACTTTGAGCAGTTTACTGGCTGCTTTTCTGTCTACATTGTATTTGAGGGTAAAATCGTCCATACGTGTCTTCTGTTTGTCGTTTTGTTGTCTATTTTGTGTCGGTAGACAGTGTATTGACATGTCTCGTCACCTGACGATAGTTATTCTACTAAATTTTTTTTTTGAAGTCTAGTTTTCTTTTACTAGGGACGTAGTATAATGGTTTTACCTTATTATATGAAAATAGACACTAAACATTATCGTCTGCTCCGAATTATTTCTGTTTCGCTTCTGATAACAGTTGTTTTTTCGTCTTTACAAGCTGCTTTTGCATATAAGATGCTTTATACCTCATATATTGAGACTGAAGAGTATGAGATAACTTTTGTTGGGGAAAGTGCTGGAGAACAGTTCGGTGCGAGCGTGGCGGGAGGTGACATTAATGGCGATGGGTATGACGACATTGTCGTGGGGTCGCCTTTTTATTCTTCGAAGGGGATAAGTTGGAATGGTAAGGTTTCGGTTTATTTTGGGTCTTCTGACCTGGAGAAAAGGTTGTATGACACTCAAGAGGACACTCCTGACTTTGTTGTTTATGGTAGACATGATGGTGACCAGTTGGGAATTGATGTCGATAGTGGGGACTTTAATAACGATGGATATGATGATTTGGCGATTGGCTCTTATAATGCTTTGGCAGAGAATGGCAGGCCTGGGAAAGTTTTTGTGTTTTTGGGACAGTCAAAATTTCCAGATAGAAGGATTACTTTGTCTTCG
>CAZBZZ010000033.1:7349-9323 GCA_964496555.1 uncultured Candidatus Peribacteria bacterium | reverse complement strand
ACTACAAAGTACTAGCAATAACTTGTCACAAGAAAATCATCTTCCCATCCAAGGCAATTTCATATGCAAAAAAACACGGCATACTCCTAATAAAAGGAATCGAAATTGAGATCAAAAAAAAGCACATAATAATCCTCAATCCACACAAATCAGCAGAACAAATCCACACTTTCAAAGACCTTCGCAACTACCGCGAAAACCATCCAAAAAGCTTCATCTTCGCGCCACACCCATATTACCCAATCTGCTCTCTCAAAAACCATCTCGAAAAAAACATCGACCTATTTGACGCGATAGAACACAGCTTTTTCTACACAAAATTCACCAACCCAAACAAAAAAGCCGAACAACTCGCCCACAAACACAACAAACCATTGATCGCCACTTCAGACTGCCACATACTAAACCACCTCGACGAATCCCACACCCTCATCAACCTACCACTAGAAACCAAACTCACAACCCAAAATTTCCTAGATGCGCTACGCAACAACAACCTTCAAATTCAAACTAAAACACTCCCCGTACACAAGGCAACAAAAATTACCGCCTTACTCCTGTTTCAGAAATTGAGAAAAATACTTTCTGTGATATAATCGCAATAACGTTTTTCTCGAAAAAAACACACCCTCCTCACACCCCAATTCCTATGCATAAATTTTTGCGCAAAGTTCGCGCATCTGCTAAAAAAAATCCAAAGAAAATTGTTTTCCCAGAGGGACTTGAACCTCGAGTTATTGAAGCTACCGAAAAAATTGTAAATGGAGGACTAGCAAACCCAATCCTGATAGGAGACCCCCGAAAAATCAAAGCATTGGCCAACAAAGAAAATTTCCACATTGATTGGGATGAAGTAAAAATAATAAATCCAAAAAAATCAAAGCTAACTGAAAAATACGCAAAAGAACTTTTCGAACTCCGAAAAGGAAAGGACTTCACCACGAAAGCACAAGCAACAAAACTCCTAAAAAGCCCCGAAGGAATCAACTTTTTCGGAACAATGATGGTCCACATGGACGACGCAGACGGCATGGTTTCCGGAACAACGTTTTCAACAAGAAAAACAATTCTCCCAGCTCTAAAAATAATCAAAACCGAAGAACGCTTCCACAAAGTCTCAGGAATTTTCTTCATGGTATTAGAGAAACGCCTACTGCTTTTCGCAGACGCAGCAATAACAATTGAGCCAGAGGCACACGACCTAGTAAACATCGCTGAAGACACCGTAAAAACAGCTCAAACCTTCGGGGTCGAACCACGCGTTGCATTCTTGTCGTTTTCAACAAAAGGATCTGCAAACCATCCACGAGTTGATAGAGTCAGACAAGCAGTAAAAATGTTCAAACACGAATACCCAGATGTAGTTTGCGATGGGGAAATGCAAGTCGACGCAGCCATCGTCCCAAAAGTTGCAAAGAAAAAATGCCCAGACTCAGTAATCCAAGGAGATGCAAACGTTTTAATTTTCCCAAATTTAGAAGCAGCAAATATTTCATATAAATTAGTCGAACGCCTAGCAGGAGCCCGAGCAATCGGCCCCCTACTCCAAGGACTCAAAAAACCAGTCAACGACTTATCCCGTGGTTGCAGCGCAAAAGACATAGTTTCCGTAACAGCATTCACAAGCTGCCAAGCACAAGGAACATGCGAATATTGCGTCCACTAACCACTCCTTACCAAAGCCCCTAAAATGAAAAAAACATTAGTAATAAATTGCGGTTCATCATCACTCAAGTACGAGCTCTTTGCCGGAGGCAAAGAACCATCTTCAATCGCAAAAGGAATGATTGATCGAATTGGCAAAGATGATTGCAAAAGCACATTCAAAAGCTCAAACAGCAACTTGGGAGTTAAAGTAAAAATCAAAGACCATACCGCCGCAATTAAATATGCTTTCGATTCATTGCTAAAAGCAAAAGCGATAGAAAAATTATCTGAAATCAAGAAATCTCTACTTCCAAAATTAATGTCAGG
>CAZBZZ010000033.1:0-7339 GCA_964496555.1 uncultured Candidatus Peribacteria bacterium | reverse complement strand
AAAAATTATCTGAAATTTCATTGATCGGACACAGAGTAGTTCACGGCGGAGAAAAATACACAAAACCAATCCGCATCGACACAAAAGTTCTCAACGAAATAAAGAAACTCTCACCACTCGCACCACTTCACAACCCAATAAATCTCAAAGGAATCCAAGCATGCAAGAAGATTCTTCCACGAGTTAAACAAACCGCAGTCTTCGACACAGCATATCACCAAACACTCGACGAAAAAGCATACCTATACGCAATACCACGCGAGCTCCACACCAAACATGGCATCCGAAAATACGGCTTCCATGGCACCAGCCACAAGTACGTGACGAACGAAACGATAAAACGCCTCAAAAACAAAACCGGACTCAAAATAATCACTTGTCACTTCGGAAACGGGTCCTCAATAACGGCTTCTGTAAGCGGAAAAGCCATCGACACCAGCCTCGGCTACACCCCCGTCGACGGAATTCCAATGGGCACACGTTCAGGCTCAATCGATCCAATAATTCCACTCAAAATCCAACAACTCAAAAAGTGGACTCCGGCAAAAGTAGATGAATTTTTGAATCGTGAATGCGGACTCAAAGGCCTCTCCGGAATTTCATCAGACATGCGAGAAATATACGCAGAATCATTAGAAAAAAATCCAGACGCAATCCTCACAATCGATCACCTCGCATTTCACGCAGCAAAATATATCGGCTCATACGTCGCCGCAATGGACGGACTCGACGCACTGGTCTTCACAGCAGGAATGGGAGAAAAAGCATTCTATGTTCGCGAAAAAATCTGCGAACATTTTTCATATCTTGGGCTCAAACTAGACAAAACCAAGAACAAACAATGCAAAGAATTGATCTCATCAAAATCAAGCAAAATAAAAGTCTTCGTCATCCCAACCGATGAAGAATATCAAATAGCAAAAGAATCCCTACAAGTAAAATAACCTCATATAAAATATGAAACTCAACGCTACAAAAATCCCAATTCGGGTCGGTAAAAAATATATCGCAGTCCTCAACGAAAAACGCGCACACTTCCTAGATCTTCATGCAGGAGACCGCGTCGTCCTAAAGAAAAGCCGCACACCTGAACTTCGTGCAATCTTGGAAATAACAGACAACAGCGAACTAAAAGAAACTGAAATCGGGTTATTCGAGGAAACTTGGGACAAACTCAAAATTAAAAAATACGGAGAAGACGTCGAAATCTCAATCGCAAAAAAACCAATATCAACCACATACATAAAAGAAAAATTAAACGGCGAACGACTCGACGCAAAAAAAATCAACGAAATCATAAAAGACGTCGTGAACGAAGACCTCTCTGACATTGAAGTCGCATACTTTGTATCTGGATGTTACGTCCACGGCCTCAACGACAAAGAAACAACCGATTTAACACGCGCAATCGTAAAAAACGGACAACGACTCAAGTTCGGGAACAAAATCATCGCAGACAAGCACTGCATCGGCGGAGTCCCAGGGAATAGAACAACAATGATCATAATCCCAATAATCACAGCAGCAGGAATCATAATGCCAAAAACATCATCACGAGCAATCACAAGTCCATCCGGAACAGCCGACACGATGGAAGTCTTAGCAAACATCCTCAACGACGCACCAAAGCTAAAAAAGATCGCTCAAAAAGCCGGAGGATTCATAACATGGGGCGGCGGAGTCGACCTCGCCTCAGCAGACGACAAAATGATCAAAGCCCGCCATCCCCTATCACTCGACCCTCAAGGAATGCTCCTCGCATCAATCATGGCAAAAAAATTCTCAGTCTCTTCAAACCACGTATTGATAGACATCCCTGTCGGCCCACAAGTGAAAATTAAAACTAAAAAAGAAGGACGCATCCTAAAGAAACGTTTCGAAACCCTCGGCCGCAACCTCGGGATGAAAATCAAAGTTATCTTCAGTAATGGAGACCAACCAATCGGAAACGGAATCGGCCCATCTCTCGAAGCAATGGACGTACTCAAAACTCTAAAAAACGAATCAGACGCCCCACAAGAGCTCCGAGAAAAATCTCTCAAAATGGCAGGAATGTTGCTCGAACTTTGTGGCAAAGCCCGCCCACTCCGTGGAAAAGCAATGGCACGCAAACTCTTAGATTCAGGCAAAGCATACGATCAAATGATGAAAATCATAAAAGCCCAAGGAGCAAAACGAACAAAACTCAGACCAGGCAAATTCTCGAAAGTCATCCGAGCCGGCAAAGACGGACGCGTAGTCGAAATCAACAACAAACTGATTGCACACATCGCCCGAACAGCAGGGGCTCCAAAAGACGCCGAAGCTGGAGTCTATCTCCACAAAAAACTCGGAGCTATCGTCAAAAAAGGAGAACCTTTATTCACAATCTACGCAGACATCGAAGAACGCCTCGGCTACACCTCTCAATACCCACTCAACAAAGCCTTTACCCTCAAAAAATAACCGTAAACCAATGCCAAAATACACATTCAAAGAAACTGTAAAAAAGATTAAATCCCTCGAGATTCAAGGCGCAGAAAACATAGCTGTAAAAGCAGTCGAAGCCTTTGCAACCAAACTCAAAGAAACTCAAAAGAAATCAGATCTAAGCAAAGCAGTCAAAGAACTCAAAGCAGCTCGCGCAACCGAACCAGCACTACAAAATGCGCTAGACTACTGCCTCGCAAACTACAACAAAGATCCACACATCGTAAAAACCGTACTCGCCCACTTCAAAGACAGTCGTCCTAAAATTTCATCTCACGGAGCCAAACTCGTGAAGAACGGAATGAAAGTTTTCACCCACTGCCACTCAAGCACAGTTGAAAGAATACTGATCGAAGCAAAAAAACAAGGAAAGAAATTCGAAGTGTACAACACAGAAACACGCCCACGATTCCAAGGCCGCATCACAGCAGAAAAACTTGGCAAAGCCGGCATCAAAGTCACCCACATGGTCGACTCAGCAGGCCGCCAAATGCTCCGAGAATGCGACCTTTTCTTGATCGGCTGCGACTCGATCACAAAATCCGGAAAAGTCATAAACAAAATCGGCACAGAAAGCTTTTTCGATGCCGCAGAAGAAAGCTCAGTTCCAACATACGTATGCACAAACTCTTGGAAATTCGACACATCATCAACAGCACAAAAAGACAC
Source organism: uncultured Candidatus Peribacteria bacterium (assembly GCA_964496555.1). GTDB lineage: Bacteria > Patescibacteriota > Gracilibacteria > UBA1369 > LOWO2-01-FULL-3 > JABILX01. Next base: position 4,201 of record CAZBZZ010000033.1, on the reverse strand, counting down.
CGAAATCGAACAACGTGATCCAAAGGAAGTTTGGGACAAATCACCAAGAAACATCAAAATCCACAACCCTGCCTTCGAAAAAATCCTACTCAGCAAAACAACAGGCGTAATTACCGAACTTGGCGTCTTAAAGCCAAGAAAACTAGTTCGCAAAATCCGTAAAAAATATCCATACATATGGGCATAAACAAAAAAGACATCAATTTCTTAGAAATCCTCGACCGCATGGAGCCAAAGGCAAAATGTATCCGTGCAAACGTCGCCGCGATGCTTGTGAAAAACGGCCGAATACTTGTAAAACACACAAACGATTGGCACGACAAAACTCCTTGCAACAAAATCGGCTGCATCCGCAACCAACGCAAAGTAAAATCCGGCACACACCGCGAAATATGCTACGGACTCTGCGCCGAACAATGGTGCTTAACCCTAGCCGCCCGCAAAGGCATAAAAGTACAAGGATCAACCTGTTACGTCACCAAGCATCCCTGCCGCATCTGCGAAAGCATGCTGACTGAGGCTGGCATAAAACGTGTCGTATACCAAGAAGGTTACCCCGACGTACTTCCAAAATTCAACCTCTTCGAAAAAAGCAAAGTCAAAGTCGAGCAAGGCCCAAACACCAACTACAAATCAGAAAAGATTCCGAAGAGTACAACGATTTAGTCACATGAGGACCTATCAACCCCCAGCCCTCCTTTTACTTTCCCCATCGGAACATCTTCTCTAGTTTCACCCAAAACTAGATCATGTTTGTCAGCAAGTTCAGCCAATACATCCTCTATTGCCGGATACTTCTGACCAACCTCAGATCCTATACCAGCCATTCTTTCCAATACTAACTCAGACCTATCACTATTTTCACACATAACGAATAATTTAAGAACTAAACAGGAGCCGATCCTACCAAACCAAACTAGCCCCTGTCAAACAACTACCTCTAACCATCATACCCAGGCCCTTTTTCCGGCCCAGAATCTTCAGGTTCTTCTACCATAGGAACTGCTCCCAAAATCCCCCTCCGAATCCTACCCAATTCACTTCTAACTCTTTTAGAACATTGAGGATCTCTCATTCTAAGAAACCAAGCATAAGCGATCTCTAGAGCAACTTCAGGACTATCAACAGCACCATCATCATCACAAGATAACCGAAGAAACCCTTTAGCAGATTCAAAAGCTTTGAGAAAAGCTGTCACCTCTCTAGGGTTAAGAGAAGCAGCAATTCTATACACAAGAGGCTGCATAGTCCCCACTCTGACAGTCCCCGTTTCAATCGCCTCACAAATTTGGTGATAATTTCTATCAGTTTCAAGCCCCATCCTACCAAATTTACCAAGAATCTCCCCTTCAGCAAATCGATGCTCTTTCTCCTCCTCAGTCATTCCTTCAAGGATATCATTTCCAGCCATAATAATAAGATTAAAAAATTGGAGACAACCTTACCATCAACCACCAAAATCGTCAACCTCTCCTCTATTAGAGGAGAAAGAAGACCGAAAAAAGTGTTTTTGTTACATTTTCTAGCATCATTACCTCTCCCCCTCTATTAGAGGGGAGAAAAAAATGAGTAAATGTTTCTTGTTACTTTTTTTAGTCTCATGAGACTAAAAAACTGAGAAGTTAATCATGATTAACTTCTCAGCCTAGTAACTAACATTTACGAAAAATTTTCTCCCCGCCCTACATATCAAACTCATAAACCGCAGTCGCAGTCAGCACCTTCATCCTATTCGCATCCAAATCAACAACAAAATCTCTTATTTCTCCTATTCCATCAACAACGTATTGGTTTGAGTAGATTAAGTTTCCTGTATTTTCATCCTTATAGAAAACCAAAATCCTTCCATCTGAATCAAGAACAAACAATTGAGCCATGTTCTCGTCAGTAATCATTTTGACTGGATCTACAAAAGCATTGAAAGGCGTCTTACTAATAATCAAATCTTCCTGAACACCTCCATAGTACTTATCAACTCCGTCTGATCCCAAGAACCACACATTAGCATCAATTGCAAAGTCTTTAGCCATAGCCAAATCACCTTCAGATGTGTACTGATCAGCAGCTCCAAATCTGTCCTGAGTCGCTTTATAAGTGTATTTCCATAACTGATTACTATCTGGATCTAACAAATAGATTCTGTTAGACCAATCCTCGATAGAAACACCTTTGTGGAAAGCACCCTCCTCTGAATCCATGAAAGAGATATTTCCTTCTTTATATTCAATAAGTTTTCCACTCTTTGTTAAGAAAACCATAGAATCTCTATCATCAAAATCAGTAGCAGCAATCACAGTTTCTTCATCATCAATAGTTATAGGATCTTGAACTTGATCCAAAACGAGCTCATAAAGAGCATTGTATTCGAACACGAACAATCGATCATTATTTTCAACAAATCCAAGAGCGCTCACATTGCTCCTTTTCTCGGTTAAATCAGCAAGAAGAGTAGGTTCAGAAACCCTCTTAACTTGATCAAGAGAATCACGTGTATCTTCAATTTGTTTTAACAAAATCGAAGCCTTTTCTCTGAATTCACCAGAATTCAAAACGTCCATTGCATCAGCTTGAGCTTTCTCGAGAATTTGACCTGCAGCTTCTTTGTCATACTGACCTTTCGTTTCAGCTTCAGAGATCTTATTTTGAACATCAATCAAAGTGTTATCCAAAACTTCAATCTCAGCACGCTTAGCATTTTGGCTATAAACAACCCAAACAGCTCCAACCAAAACAACAATTACAATAGCAGCTGTTACCAACGCTTTTCCTCCACCAAAACCAGGTAATTTATCTTTAATTCCAGCGATAAATCCGCCTCCCATTCTAGAAGAACGAATCGATCCTGTAGATCGAGCTCTCTTCAAAGCACGTCTGTCTTTAACTCCTTTCGCAGCTCCACCAACAAGACCTTTCGCAACACCTCCAACCTTATACAAAACTTTCATATAAGTAGATTGAGTCCTAACCCCAGAAGGAGTAGAAACAACCTTTTCAGTCGAAGATGAAGTATCAACCAAAGTATCCTGCAAAACGTCCTCTTCACTCTCAAGCCCTCCTCCTTCAGCACCAGCAAAAGACTCAACTGCTTTGAATCCAACAGCTGTCAGTCCAACTTTGCCGAGCATTTCAGTAGAAACAACATCTCGAAGCTCCGCCAATGCAACAGCAGGATCTGGATTAGACATAATTCGTCCAAGATCAGTCTTGCTCGCATATCGAAGTAACCGAGTAGAACTGATCAAAACCTTATCCCCTTCTTCCAAATCTCCATTCGCAATATTACTAAACACATTGTCGCTATTTTCATCAAAAAGACCTTCAGTAACCACGCTAACAAATTTCTTTCTAATCAAGTAAGCCTCAGCATCACCACTTTGAGTAACATATAAAACATTACCAACCAAAGCAGCAATAACCACATTCAGATTACCAATATAACCTGAAACTTTCTCGCTTTTGAATTTTGCCAATACATCATTGACCGCCTTCAACGAAGCCTCAAAACGAGCATAAGGCTCATCATCAACCCTAGCGAAAAATTCATCTTGGAAAGTAGCAAAAACTGCCTCTCCAATTTCTTCACTATTAGCCGGGTTATTCTGAATTTCCAGATTTATAAAAATCTCACCACTCTTCTCTCCGTACTTGTCATACTGATCGTAAGAATAATTCTCGAGATAACTATTGTCGTCCTTCCCTACAAACAGGAAGTCATAATTTGCTTTTAAAGCCATATTTTTAAGGATTAGTGACCTATGTGTGAATATACAAGATTACAGGTGTCGGTGGCAAGAAATTATTGTTCCAAACCTCCACCACGAACAAATCTGTCAACATTCGCCGCAATTCTCTCAGCAAGAGGCTGACAATCTTTCCCACCAAACAAAATGCCCTCTCTTTCCGCTGGAGAAACCCCCGTACTAATCAAGTCTCCTCCTGCCCAAACATGCCCAGAAGCATCATCATCTGGAGTTCCTTTAGGCCTAATCATATCATCCACATTCCAAAACTCAGCAGCCGTACCCTCTATACCTTTACCCATTTTTATAAGGTTAAATGAATTTTATTCCCCCTCAAGCCACCAAATTATACCGAACAAATACTATATGTAAACATTTTGTTAATTTCAGATTGACTAACCAAACCTTTGCCTCTAAAGTATGCACGCATAATTTTGACGCAATTTGACTAACTTTTAAAT
>CAZBZZ010000032.1:0-9788 GCA_964496555.1 uncultured Candidatus Peribacteria bacterium | reverse complement strand
AATGAAAAAATTAGATAACGGTCTAAATTCACCTTATAAAATAAATATAGATGAATCACCAAATACAGCTGGCAAATATGGTGTTCAAAGTATTCCAACTGTAATTCTCTTTAAAAAAGGAGAAGAAGCTGACCGAATGGTTGGATTCCAAAGTAAGGAAGCATTGAAGGCTAAGTTGCAGTAGGGATGTTAAGACCTGATTTGAATTACAGAGAACTTTATGTAACATTTGACTCGAAAGAGTTGCCGGTTTTAATTGAACTCATAAAGGCAAGTATTTCTGGTCATGATGGGATAGTTCCTTTAGCAGAGTTCGCCGGGAGAAATGGTGGCGGCAATAATGGTTGTGGCAGTTTGAATCTGGCGGTCGCTGAAAAGTTTGACACTTTGCCTGATGGTTTGAGACATAAAATTGGAGCCGCTGCTGAATTTATGGTGAGGTATCAATTGAAAGGCTAGGCTGTAGGGGTAAGAGTTTCTCTTATAGATGTTCTTTGCCTCATACGAACTCTGTCGTGGTTATCTGGTGGCATTATTGATAAGCCTTTTTTGTCTGTTTGTTGATCATATATTCTTACTGCCTCTAAAAAACTTCCAGCTGCTCCCAATGTTCCTTCGTTTTTATCAAAAATAACATATTTTTCTGGATATTCTTTTTCTGCTTTTTCCGCGAGCCTTCTACTAAGTGCTGCAGTGGCTGCTTGTTGAGCTGCTAAAGTTTCACATGATCTCATTTGGTCTTCTGCTATTTCTTGTGATCCCATTTTTGTTTTTTGTTAAAAAGATTGGAGTATATTTTATCTAATGAGAGGAGAATGTCAACTCTTCCCTACCTTCTTCGCCTCTGCGAAAGCCAATTCATCAACCTTGTTGTTTTGTTCGTCTGTGTGGTGGGCTTTCACCCACTCCCATTTGATGTTGAGCCAGGCTGTTAGCTTTTCAATCTCGGCCCAGAGGTCTTGGTTCTTTTTCTTTTTCCAACCTGAATTGAGGGTTTGTACGATCAGGTTTGAATCTATGAAAAAATGAATTTGGAGGTTTGGGAGTTGGTCGCGACCGTATTTTTCGTGAAGATATTTGAGGGCTTCAATGACGGCCATCATTTCCATTCTGTTGTTTGTAGTGTCGGGATCGTTTCCGCTGATTGCGGTGTCTTTGCCGTCTTCTGTGATGATCGCTGCCCATCCGCCAGGGCCTGGATTGCCAAGGCAGCTTCCGTCTGTGTAGATTTTTATGGTATCATTTTGCATGTGACGAATTTACCATATGCGCCTTTAAGATGAAAATCCAAATTATACAAGTCGGCAAAAATAAAGATCGCTATATAGAGGAGGGCGTGCGCGAGTTCGTGAAACGGTTGCAGCAGTTTTGCAATCTTGAGATCGTGACTTTGAAGTCAGCGTCTGAAGGAGGCAAGATGCCTCGGGAGAAGGTTGTTACTGAGGAAACAAAGCGGGTTATGGCTGCGCTACCGCGGGACTGTCATTTGGTGATTTTGGATGAGAAGGGACGTGATTTTAGCTCTCCTGAATTTGCTAAATTCCTTGGGGGGTTTAAAGATCGGGGCGAGACTTTGTGCTTTGTGATAGGAGGGGCTTTTGGTTTGCCTGAAGCTTTGAAAGCTGAGGCTGGGACTTTGCTTTCTTTTTCGAAGATGACTTTTACTCATCAAATGATTCGGCTGTTTTTGCTAGAACAAATTTATCGGGGATTTTGCATTTTGAATGGGAAAGAGTATCATTACTGATATGAATCTAAAATATTTTGCTTTATTGGGGATTGCTGGTGCGTTCTTTATGCTTTTTTATATGACTCCTCAGGAGATGGTGCAGGTTTCTGTTCAAAGTGCTTTGGATGATGCCTCTGATGAGATTGTATCCGCTGTCGATGAGGAAATTGAAGTTGATGGAGATGTTCGAGCTGGGATTTTGCCTTACAAGATCACTTATCCGACGGTGGTTCGTGATTATTTGGATGAGTTGACTGACATGGTTGATGTTGGGACTTTTTCTTTGGTTGTTGAAGGGGAATTGGAGGGGCAGATGGAGGATTTGATTTCGGGTGCTTTTCCTAGAGCTGATATAGAGTTGGTCGTTTTGGAGGAGGGTATGTCAAAGAAAGAGTTGGATGCAGTCGCTGATGATTTGAAAGGTTTTGTTTTGGGAATTACTGATTTTTCTCATTATTTACCGAAGGGGGTTGCTGATTTTCATAATGAATTATCTCGGACTGTTATTGAGTCTTTTGATTTTTGGCAGTTGGACGAGGTGGAAGTTGGTTCGTGGCAGACTTTGTATGTTGTGATGAAATATGCGGAGGAAGTTGAAGCGCAAAATGTTGAGATTGTTGATCACACTAACAGTGCTAGTGGTGATGATTTTGAGGATTCTGTTAGTAGTTTTTATATTTTGTTTAAAGAGGGTGAAGTTGCTGCGGATCGTGCTATCACGGTGATGGCTTTCGGAGATATGATGATGGGCAGATATGTCAGGACTTTGATGGATAGAGAAGATAATGCTTCTAGATCTTTCGATAGAATTCGTGGGAAAGAAAATCGGTTCTTTTATGGTGCTGATACTTTTTTTGCTAATTTGGAAGGCCCTATAAAGGGTGAAGGATACAGGTCTGGCACTTCTGTTATCTTTGGGTTTCATGAGGATACTGCTCCTTTGTTGAAAAAGTTTGGTTTTGATGTCTTGTCATTAGCAAATAATCATATTTTGAATCAAGGTTGGGATGGTTTGGATTCTACTTATGGATCCCTTCATGACTCTGGAATATCTTCTTGTGGGCATCCTACTGAAATAGAGCGCTCGAAGGTTACTCATCGATATTTTGCAGACAAACATTATGCTTTTATTTGCTTTGATGATGTTGCTCACAATCTTGATCAGGATGAAGCCGTTGCTTTGATATCTGAGATAGATGAGGATACTGATCACACTATTGTTTCTATTCATTGGGGTGTTGAATATGCGCATACTCCTCACAAATCTCTACAAGTTGAACCTGGTCATGCTTTTGTGGACGCTGGAGCTGATGTTGTGATTGGTCATCATCCGCATGTTGTACAGACTTTTGAAATCTATAATGGCGCGCCTATTTTTTATTCACTTGGAAATTTTATTTTTGATCAATATTGGTCTTATGACACTGAGGAACAGCTCGGGATTGGGCTGGTACTTGGGGCGGAATCTGAAGATGGAAATCCTGCAACGCGGATCTACTTATTCCCTATGCACAGCGACAAAAGTCAGCCTTATTTAATGAATGAAGAGGAGCAGGAACGCTTCTATGATAGGTTGATTAATTGGGGTGGATATGATGATGAAATGGCTGCTCAGATAAGGAGTGGGGTCATTGAGATTGGGCTGTAAATATGGTATAATATAGGTGTTGAAATAAATTTAAAACAAATATACATGTTGAAAATTCAATTTTGTGGAGCTGCTAAAGAGGTAACTGGTTCTAAGCATCTCATTGAGTTTAAAGGCAAGAAAATCCTTCTTGATTGTGGAATGTTTCAAGGTCGCAGAAAGGAGGCTGCCAAGAAAAACTCTGAATTCCCTTTTGACCCAAAGGAGCTTGATGCAGTTATTTTGTCACATGCTCATATAGATCATAGTGGGAACCTTCCAATGCTAACTAAGCTTGGTTACGAAGGCCCTATTTATTCGACTTATGCGACTCGAGACCTTTGTAATTATATGTTGATGGATAGTGCTTATATACAGGAGCGAGAGGTTGAATGGATGCGTAAAAAGGGGAAAACAGTTGTTGAAGATCAATTCTATACAGAAGAAGATGCTACGAAAGCTCTAAGTTTGTTCCATGGAGTTGGATACGAGCATAGTTTCGTTGTAATGGAAGGAGTTGTGGCTTGTTTTTATGACGCTGGGCATATCTTGGGATCTGCTCTCGTACATTTGATGTTTTATGATAAAGATACTGGGGAGAGAAAGTCACTTGCCTTCACTGGAGATCTCGGACGTAAGGGCCTTCCTATTTTGAGAGATCCTCAAGTCATAAAAGAAACAGACGTTTTAATTACTGAGACTACTTATGGGGATCGCCTTCATGATGCTTTGCAAACAATTGATGAGGAATTTGCAGATATCGTCAATGGAGTAGCTAAGCAAGGCGGTAAATTGATCGTTCCAGCGTTCTCGCTTGAACGAACGCAAGAGGTGGTTTATCACCTTCATAGGCTTACGAATGAGGGTAAAATCCCTGAAATTCCTATCTATGTTGATAGTCCCCTTTCTGGTAATGTGACCGAGGTTTTCCGAAGTCATCCGGAATGTTTTGATAAAGATGTTTATCGTGAGTTCCTAGAGCATGGAGAAAATCCATTTGGTTTTGGGAATCTTAAATACACTCGTTCGGTGGACGAATCGAAAGGTTTGAATGATAAACCAGGGCCAATGATTATTATTTCTGCTTCTGGAATGTGTGAGCACGGACGAATTCTCCATCACCTAAAAAACAATATTGAAGATCACAGAAATGCTGTGTTAATTGTTGGATACCAGGCTTCACATACTCTTGGGCGAAAGCTTCAGGATGGAGTTGACCCTGTGAAAATCTTTGGAGATTCTTATAGGGTGAAAGCGAAAATCCATACTATTGATGCCTTCTCAGCTCATGCTGATAGAAGTGATCTGCTCGATTATGTTCACAAAGTAAAAGGTGTGAAGAAATTGTTTTTGGTCCATGGTGAGGAAGAAGGACAAATTCAATTCCAAAAAGCACTAAAAGAAAGTGGATATGAATCACACATCCCATCTTTGAATGAGATTGTGGAGATTTAAGAGCGCGGCTCTAATAGTCCAACATGCTTTCTACTGGAGGTTTAATCCATTTTGAACTTTCTCCATCTTCCAAGAAGGTCCACTCATCTGGAGTCCCCTCTTTCTTTTCGTCTTCTTGAGCGTAGTACCATCCCTGTCCGATTTCCATATCTGTGACCTGGTTTTCATTTGCTGAATTGCAGGCTATGAGAGCTGTTGCTGTGAGGATCGTGAGAATTGAGGAAGTGAGTATTTTTTTCATTTTTGATTGGTTGTTTGTAAAAAAGAAAATTCTTTGAAAAATATAGTTACAATGCTGATACTCTTATCATGATAATAGTATCAGTTTTCTATCCTCATGAGGATAGAAAATGTAACTAAATATTTTTCTCATTCTTTTCTTTCTTCCTCAAAATCTTTTAAAAAATATACGCTTGTCAAAAGAGTTGGATTTTTGATATGGTCTGAGCGCTTTATAAGGTTTAAACTGGATCTAATGGGCAAAACTGCGAATAAAAAAGAACGAGTTTTGGTTGCGATGTCGGGCGGAGTTGATTCGTCGCTTGCTGCTGTATTGTTGAATAAGGCTGTGTATGAGGTCGTGGGGGTGACTTTGAAGTTGGTAGAAGGGAGTCGATGCTGTGATTTGGAGGCAGTTGGCCATGCGGCTGAAGTTTGTCGTCGATATGGGTTTGAGCATCACGTTGTGGATGTTTCAAAGGAGTTTGATGAAGTTGTTATCGGATATTTTATTGGGGAGTTGGCTGCTGCTCGTACGCCTAATCCTTGTGTAATTTGTAATCGGTTTTTGAAATTTGATCAGTTAATGAAACTGGCAAAGGAGTTTAAGTGCGCGAAAGTGGCTACTGGGCATTATGCTCGGATCCGCTCTGGTCGTGATGGCGAATGGCAACTTTTGAAAGGGAAAGATAGCGATAAGGATCAATCTTATTATCTTTCGTTCTTGAAAAACAGTTGGCTTCCGAAGATTTTGTTTCCTGTTGGTGGGTTCAGCAAGTCAGATATTTATACTTTTGCTGAGAAGGAGGGATTGGATTTTCTAGTAAGTAAAAAGCAGAGCCAAGATTTGTGTTTTGTGGATGATAAGTTGCGTCGGACTTTTATTGGTGGGCTTTTGAAAGATCGTGAAGGGGAAATCGTGGATGTTGATGGACGGGTTTTGGGTAAGCATGATGGAGTTCATCATTACACTATTGGACAGAGGAAGGGCTTGTATATTTCAGATGGGCAAGGGCCTTATTTTGTTGTTGGAATTGATGCAAAGGCTGGGCGTGTGATCGTGAGTAGTGATGGAGAAGATCCAGCTTTGTATTCTGATGTTGTTCAAATTAAGAATGTAAATTTTGTTTCTGGGCGTGTGGATAAGGATTGTGATGTGATGGCAAAGATTCGTTATAAACAGGATCTGTCGAAGGCACGACTTGAGGTTTCTGGACGAGGCACTCAACTACGATTTGGACGTGACCAACGAGCTGTTACCAAAGGACAGATTGCTGTTTTTTATAAGGGGGAGGTTTGTATTGGGGGCGGAATAATTAAATAAATATTTTATGGACTTGGTTGCGGAAATTAAGAAGTTAAAGAAGGAGCAAAATGCTGTGATCTTGGCTCACAACTATCAAGTTGGTGAAGTTCAGGATGTGGCTGATTATGTTGGTGATTCACTGGGTTTGAGTCGGAAGGCTGCGGATACGGATGCGGATGTAATTGTTTTTTGTGGAGTTTATTTCATGGCTGAAACTGCAAAAATTTTGTCACCTGATAAGACGGTTTTGATTCCGGATCCGAATGCTCGATGTAATATGGCCGCGATGATTGATGTTGAGGGATTGCGTGCTTTGAAAGCAAAACATCCTTCGGCTGCAGTCGTTTGCTATGTGAATACTACTGCGGATATCAAGGCTGAGTGTGATGCTTGTTGTACTTCTGCGAATGCTGTCTCAGTGGTAGAGGGGTTGGATGCTGATGAGATTATTTTTGTGCCTGATAAATATCTTTGTGCATATGTTGAAAAAGAGCTTCGTGCTCGGGGTGTGAAGAAAAAGCTGATAGCTTGGCAGGGATTCTGCCCTACTCATTTAAGGATTATTCCTGATTACTTGAAACGTTTGAGGGAAGAGCATCCTGGGGCTAAGGTCATCACTCATCCTGAGTGTACTCCTGATGTGAATCGGCTGGCCGATGGTGTTTTGTCTACTTCTGCTATGGGCAAATTTGTAGCTGAATCTGATGCTGAGGAGTTTATAGTTGGGACGGAGGTTGGGATGTTGCATAGACTTCAAGCTGATAATCCTGGGAAGAAGTTTTTGCCTGCTACTGAGTTGGCTGTTTGTCCAAATATGAAATTGATCACTCTTCAAAAAGTTTATGAATCATTGAAAGATATGAAATATGAAGTGAGGGTTGAAGCTGGAATTGCTAAAAAAGCTATGAAGGCTATTAATCGGATGATGAGCTTCTAGTGATGTGCAGTTGTAGCAATCTTGAGGAATACAAGAGTCAAGAATGCAAATACTAGTGCTTGGATGAATCCTACGAAGATTTCAAGGCCGTAGAACGGCATTGGGGCGATAAATGGCACTAGGAAGGTAATAACTAACAGAAGCACCTCTCCGGCGAATACGTTACCAAATAGACGGAATGTGAATGAAATCATCTTCGATACTTCCGACATTAATTCTAGAATCCCCACGAAACTTCCGATTGGGTCTTTGAATGGATTTATGAAGAACTTTCCTCCATATCCTTTCATTCCGAGCATTGCGAATCCGAAAAACTGACATGCCACTACAGAAATAGCTGCTAATGCAAGAGTCATATTTACGTCCGCAAATGTTGATCTGAGTATTGGTACTAATACTTCATGTCCGTGGTGAACTTCCCAGATTCCGATACTTGCAAAGCCTGGAAGTAACCCCATCCAGTTTGAGACTAATACAAAGAAAAAGATAGTTGTTACTAATGGGAAAAATCTGCGTGTTTTCTTTTCGTCTCCGACAACTTGTACGAAAAAATCGAACATACCACCTATCGTTGCTTCTACTAAATTCTGGAATCCTCCTGGTACAAGAGCGTATTTCTTACGCCTTAGTAAAAGGCCAACTACTATAAGCACAGCCATTGTCATCAATGCTGTGATGATTGTGTTTCTGACTTCAAAGCTTCCGAGGTGGAAGATTGTTTCTGACGCTAATGTTGGTGGTATAAATGTTGCCATAGTTATTTCTTAGGTTTAGGGCCGTCTTTCGGCACTCCTTGTGAGATTATATCTTTGGTTTTGGTGTAAACGATCATTAGTGAGGCCGTCATTGCTAGGAAGAATCCTACGAGGATAAATATTGGGAAACTGTCTAAGTATTTATCGAGGAGCACTCCTCCGAGTCCGAAGACCAGTATTGGGACTATGATCATGTATCCTAGACTCAGAGCGAGTCCGTATGCTGACCATGTTTTGTCATCGGTCTTTTTCATTGTCCTGATTAATTGCTGTCCATTCTTACTTTAGATCCTCTTCTTCGTTTTCTTACTATTTTAATTCGTGATAGTGCGCGTTCTAAGTCTGATACCAAGTCTGCGTATCCTTCTTCTCCGTCTCTCTTCTTTTCCAATAGTTCCTTTGCTGCTTTCCTAGCCTCCTCTGCTCTTTCTTCATCGATATCTTCTGCGTGCTCTGCTGAGTCTGTTAGGATTGTTATTGTTTCACCGTCTACTTCTGCTACTCCTCTTGTTACTGAGAAAAATTCTTCTTTTCCGCCTTCTTTAATCCTGAGTTCGCCAGTTTTCATTCCAGCTAAGATCGGGATGTGTGTTGGAAGGACTGTGATCTCTCCTTCGACGGTTGGGATTGAGACTGACTCAACTTCCTTGTCGAGAAGGATTTGATCTGGTGTAACTATTTTTAGGTGAATTTTTTTACTCATGTTTTTTTGTTAGACTGCTTTTTGAGTTGCTTCTTTAACTGCTTCGCTAATTTCTTCTTTGATTGATTCAGCATTTTCTACAAGAATTGTTAGCACACCATCCATCATTTCAGCTACTTGGACTCTTGCATCGAAAAATATTTTGGGTCTACCACCTTCTTTCTCTATTACTAGTTTCCCTTCTTCCCCATTGGTAAACATGGGGATATGTCCTGGCAGTATCTGTGTTTGCCCTGTCTGTGTTTCAAATGTAACTGATATTGCTTCACCTTCATGGATGCTTCCTTCTTCTGGTGTTACTACATTTACTTTAAATGCTTCTGCTGAGTCCATTTTAATTTAAGTTAATATGATTATTCTTTAGATTCTTTCTTTTTCTCTACGTCATCGATAGAACCTTTCATGTAGAATTCGTTTTCGTCTACGTCATCCCATTTACCATCTAGAATTTCTCCGAATCCTCGGATAGTTTCCTTCAATGATACGTATTTACCTGGGGTTCCTGTGAACACCTCAGCTACGAAGAATGGTTGAGAAAGGAATTTTTGTACTTTTCTTGCACGGCGAACTGTTAGTTTGTCTTCTTCAGAAAGTTCTTCCATACCTAGGATCGCGATTATGTCTTGAAGATCTTTATATCTCTGAAGCATTTGTTGTACTCCACGAGCAACTTTGTAATGATCTTCTCCAACGATGTTTGGATCCAATATTGTAGATGTAGAATCAAGAGGATCAACCGCTGGGTAGATACCAAGCTCAGTCAATGCTCTTGAAAGTACTACAGTCGAATCCAAGTGTCCGAATGTTGTAGCTGGTGCGGGATCAGTCAAGTCATCTGCTGGCACGTATACCGCTTGGATTGATGTAATTGATCCTTTCTTTGTTGATGTAATTCTTTCTTGTAGTGCACCCATCTCTGTCGCCAAGTTTGGTTGGTAACCAACCGCTGAAGGGATACGTCCGAGAAGCGCTGATACCTCAGAACCTGCTTGTGAGAATCTGAAGATGTTATCAACGAAGAGAAGTACATCTTGTCCTTCTTCATCACGGAAGTATT
>CAZBZZ010000031.1:0-10141 GCA_964496555.1 uncultured Candidatus Peribacteria bacterium | reverse complement strand
CACCAATTCAGAGGTAGGGTAGGTAGGGGAGAACACCAATCCTATTGCTTCCTCTTTACAAACAACGCAACTCAAGAAGGACTCAAAAGATTAAAAGCCATGGAACAACATCACAGCGGATTCAAACTCGCTGAAATAGATTTAGACATCCGAGGCCCAGGAGAAGTTTACGGAGTCAAACAAAGTGGCCTGCCAGATCTTCGCATGGCAAGCTTGACAGATTCCGAACTTATAGCAAGAGCACGGAAGAGAGCGGGGGAGGTTCTTGCTAGTGATTCAAAACTTTTAAATTACGAAAAACTTTCACAAAAATTTTCAGAAATCCCGGAAGTATATGTAAAAGATTAAAAAATCGTTCGCGACGAGCAAAGTTGACAAATTCACAAGCAAATCAAAAAAACGCATTTTTTAAAAACAACGAGACGATCCAAACATCGTCTTTTTTATTAAAACGCCTTAAATCGCAAGTTTTAAATTGACGGCTTGCACAAGCCAAAAGACAGAGGTGTCCTAATGAAAAAGACCCATTGTAGAAGAACGCCCACAAACCAGCCCCAAAGCACAGTAAATAAAAAGAGTCAAAACACACCAAATCAACCACAAGTCAACATCCACCTTGAATAACTTTGCACAAGATACATTGTGCAAACCAACTCATCTCTCTAAGCTAATACTGAAACATTCTCTACCCTGTCTTCCATTAAAGCTACTTTAAATCCATCCACTCTAGCCTTCGAATTCAAATAAGTATTAAGTTTTTCAATTTTTGATTCAACTGTTCCTAGCTTTTCATCTTTTTTAAGAAGCCAAAGAACAAATTTATCTAGAACTCCCCTCTCATCACTCATGATATCAAATTTCCTGCCCTCACCACCGCCTATTAATTTTTTTCCAATCTTTTCTACGGTCACATCAGGAAGATCCTTGATCCCTTCTACATCACTAGAATTAGTAGCCATTTTACCAATTCTACTAGTTAAATAAGCGTCAATACGTCTAGAATCCAAAGCTTCAGCTAAATCAGTATCTTTGAAAGGCCCCATCATTTGACCATGCGTATATCTATCATTTAAGAAATATACGAATTCATCCGTGTCATTATCTTTGAAAATCCTCAAATCAGCTTCAAATTCAGAGATCCTGACCTTTGCAACACCACCACCGACATAATCTGCAGAGAAATTAGTGTCAGCAAAAGCATTGTTTGCTTGAGCAACAGCATCGACTGTCTCCTCTTTAGAAGAAACAGGGGTTGCATTCATATCACCAATTGTAGCATCTAGAGCAACCTTAAAGTCCTTTCCTGATTTTTCTTCAGTAGCTGTCGATCCCCATAAAGCTTTCAATTCTTCGTTATCAGATTCTGCAACTTTTTCACCATAAAGAGATTCTATACCAGAAACGAGCTCTTCTTTAGTGATTTCACCAGTATTAAATTGAGTATACAATACCTCCCTCCTATCTAAGAAGTCTTGATCAGAAACCAATATACTATCAATTTTAACTATCCTAATCCCCCTTCTAAATCCTTCCAACAGTTCAGATACATCCAAATCAGTTTTTTTTGTTGAATACTTAAGCAATCTTGACTGAAAAACAGCAGCTTTTTTTCTGAAAACTTTTCCAGAATTCTCATCTCCTTGATCACCATTCAAATTATAGTAAACATAATCTATAAAAGCCTCTCTCAACTCAGAATCTTCCTGCAAAACCTTCTCAACTCCAACACCAAAATTCAACTTTTTAGCATAAACTTTCACAAACCAATCATAAGTATTTTCATCTCTTAACTTCTCATCTAATATAGATTGAATCTCTCCAGATTCCTTATTTAAAAAACCAGTTCTGAAGTAATCCTCCATTCTAAATTCAGGTTCAACTCTCATAGTCTCAGGCCCCTCTTCCTTCCCACCAAGTAAAACACTATGAGAAAGAAGATTTCGACCCAAAACAAAAGAGGAAATATTTTTCCTCCTCACTTCCCTACCCTTATCTGTTAATTCAACGGAAACAGCTAAACGAGAATTCACAGGGACTGACTCTGGATTGGATTTAGGTCTATTCATATTTTTGTTTTAACATAAGTATTATACAACAAAAACACCTACTTTGCAATGCCGTAAAGGATCGCTTAAACCTTTAAATATTGATACAACTCTCCATCTTTAAACTTCAGCTTTCTATAGTACTCACGAACTCCAACCCCGCTAATCACGGCAAGTTTAGATAAACCTTCTTTCTTTGTTAATTCGGCCGCTTTTTCAATCAATTGTTTGCCATACCCTTTATGCTGACCAGCTTTTTTGACCTTATCCCCCACTTTCACATGCTCACCAAAAACATGGAGCTCACGAATAACAGAAGCACCTTCCAAATCCTTCATCCAATGTTTCTCACCACTTAAAACCTGAGATGGAATCCTCAACCTCAAATACCCAATCAACCGATCCTGTTTAACATCATCAAAACTAATAAAAAATTCACGCCCACCAGAAGAGTCATATTCATGCACTTTCAACTCAACATCTTTAGCCTGAAAATCCTCTCCTTTAATCTCCCTACACCTGATACAACGACAAGCCAGGCCTTTTTCCTTCATCTCCTGCTGAACATACTGACGAAGATTCGAAACTTTGCTCCCGCCAAGAATGCTATCAGCAGGAATGTCACGATACAATCGAGTAATTCTACAATAATCAGGAACAATTTTCTTGAAACGAACCAATAAATCAATCAATTCCCTATCAGTATAAGTTTTGTGCTTCCCAGCCTTATACAATTTTGCCAAAGGCGAATAAGGAACAACTACACAAGGATAAATCTTCAACCAATCAGGTCTAAAATCCGAATCCTCAAACAACTCTTTAAACATATCAAAATCCTTCTTTAAACTGCTTCCATACAGATTAGGCATGAAGTGCACGTTTATCTTAAACCCCGCGTCCTTCATTAATTGCATAGCATCACGAACATCCTGAACACTATGTCCCCTGCAATTCAATTTGTATATCTCATCATCAAGACATTGAACACCTACTTCAATCTTCGTAACACCCATCTCTCGAAAATGCTTGAGCACTCCCCTATCTATATAATCAGGCCTGGTCTCAACAGACAGCCCCACACATCTATTTTTCGCAGTCTCATTAACCTGGTGAGCCTTCTTCAAAGATCTCTGTTTTGCAGCCACTTGTCTACCACTCCCCTGTCCACTCTTGTCTACTCCCCTCACTCCTGTTACAGCATCATAATTTAAACCATTAAAAACTCCCCTCACAAAATCCTTTTGATAGCGAGTTGGATAAAAATTAAAAGTACCCCCAGAAATTATCATTTCAATCTTGTCAGTTGTATGGCCAGTCCTCTTCAAACCTTTCAAACGAGCCACAACTTGCTTATATGGATCAAAATCATTCAAAATCGCCCTCATTACAGCCGGCTCATTACTTAAATAACTCTTTGGCATCTCAGGCTCCTTTGGACAGTAGATGCATTTTCCAGGACAATCATAATCCTTTGTAATAACAGTTACTGAAGCAATTCCGCTCAAACTTCGAACACTACGTTTCCTAATCAACTTCTCAAACCTCAAATCAGCCTCTATCACTCCCCCGTCAACCATCTCATTATAGGCTCGAAGAATCTCCATACTCGTCAAACTCGAAATTCCATACTTAGTAGAAAAGCGATTCTTCAATTTCTGCAAAATCCTCCTGTCAGGAATCTCCTCCAACAGGGCTTGTTTAACGAAATCTTTAGCTATATGATCTATCCGTGAATTCATGTCCATACTTATACCATGAGAAGGAAAACAGCAAAAGACATCCTGAAAAACGTAAAAAAAACTTACAGCACCATAGCTGAAGATTTTTCGGGCACTCGAAAAATGGATTGGGCAGAATTCGAACTAATACTCCCCTACATTTCAGATGGAGACAAAGTTGCAGACATCGGTTGCGGAAACGGTCGTTTTTATAAATTCATCAATTCCAAAAAGAAAATTAAATACATAGGAATCGACAACAACACTCCCCTTCTAACAGAAGCAAAACGCCTAAACAAAGCAGAGTTCAAAGAAGGAGACCTCTTGAAAATCCCACTTCCTCCAAAAACACAAAACGTAACAGTCTGCATCGCAGCACTTCACCACATCCCTTCGAAAAAACTCAGAGAAAAAGCAGTCAAAGAACTAGCACGCATAACCAAATCAGGAGGCATTACAGCAATTACAGTCTGGAACCTACTCAAACAGAAAAAATACAAAAAACAGGTTGTAAAAGCTCTTCTGAAATGGCTATATTCATTGGGCAAATACGAAAAAAGAGGACTTTTCATTCCATGGGGCAATGAAAAAGTTCCAAGATATTATTACGCATTCAAAGAAAAAGAAATTGACTCCCTCCTCAAACAACACTTTAAAATTCTAAAAAAAGAAAAAGGCAAAAACCTACTATACATATGCGAAAAAAAGTAAAAATCCTAGGAGTAAATTTCGACGCCACTACCGAGAAAGACGCGTTAAAAAAAATCGAGAATTGGCTCGAACCCGGATTTCACTTACAAAAAAAACACACAATAGTCACACCAAATCCAGAAATCCTACTAGCAGCACAAAAGGACGACAAGTACAGAAGAATCCTAAACAAAGCAGACTTGAGCATCCCTGATGGGATAGGAATTCTATGGGCATCAAAATTCAAAAACATCACAAATCAATCAGATTCAAAAATTAAACGCGCCTCAAAATGGCTAGTAAGCCTAGGAATGATCCCCTTCAGCAAATCATATACACGAACTGTATTACCTGAACGAATAACAGGAGTAGATTTGATGAAAAAAATCTGCAAATTAGCAGCACGAAAAGAATCAAAAATCTTTTTGCTCGGAGCAGGAAAAGGGGTCGCTGAGAAAACAGCTAAAAAACTCATTGAAGAAAACCCAGAACTCCAAGTAGTAGGCACATACGCAGGAACACCCAAGATTAAACACGAGAGAAAAATTCTCAAACTCATTAACGAAACAAAACCAGAAATTCTATTCGTTGCATACGGCGCACCAGCACAAGAGAAATGGATAGACCGCAACTATAAAAAGACCCCAACACTCCGAGTAGCAATGGGAATAGGAGGATCCTTCGACTTCATAGCGGGCGTACAAAAAAGAGCTCCAAAAGCAATGCAGAAAACAGGACTCGAATGGCTCTACCGTCTAACAAAACAACCTTCACGAATAAAAAGAATCATCAACGCAACGGTTGTGTTCCCACTGAAAATCTTCAAAAGAAACTAACTACTTCTTTTTCTTACCTTTTCCTTTCCCACCTGTAGCTTTAATAGCTTGTTCAATATAAGGTCCGACTTTTTCCATTACAGTCCCTACAACTTTCAAAGGACTGACAACAGAAACACGTACCCTCTCGGTAACATCTTTGACGTCATCAAGAATTTTTGCAATATCACGAAGGATAAAAACTAGATACAAAAGAGCCATTGAAGCAAAAACTACAAGAACTCCAAAACCAATACCGAATGACATTCGCATTATATCTCCAGAAGTCTCAAACATAAGAATAAGGTTATTTTTTATATTTCGACACCTATATTATAACATTTTTCGCACTATTTCGTCCACCATCTTCGGGTTAGCTTTCCCTTTCATCTCCTTCATTACTTGTCCAATCAGAGCTCCAATCGCTCGATCCTTTCCATTTTTAAAGTCTTCAACAGGACCAGGATTAGCAGCAATAACTTTCTTACAAACTTTTTCTATTTCACCTGTATCACTAACCTGTTCCAATCCTTTTTTCTTCACGATTTCAGCCGCCTCTTTACCAGTCTTGTACATCTCCTCAAAAACCTCCCCCTTAGCAGTATTATTCGACACAACTCCATCCTTAATCATTTTCAAAAGTTTGCCCAACATCTCAGCCGAGATTTTTTGATCACCAACAGAAATTAATTCCTCCTTCAAGTGCTTCATCAAAATAGTCAAAACAAAAGAACCTGCCAATTTCGCATCTCCACAAACCTTAACAACCTCTTCATAATAATCAGCCAAAGCAGCTTCCGCAGTCAAAACCTTCACATCCTCCTCTGCCAAACTATAGTCTTTGACAAATCTCTTCGCTTTAACCGCAGGCATTTCAGGAAGCATCTTTCTGTATTCATCAACCTGCTTTTTCTTGATTAAAACAGGCGGAATATCCGGTTCAGGAAAATATCTGTAATCATCACTACCCTCCTTAACTCTCATTATAAAAATTTCTTGTTTATCATCGTTCCACCCAACAGTCAGATCATCATCTTGAGCTTTCTTCCCATCCCACAAAGATTCCTGCCGTTCAATTTCCACAGCAATTGCATTTTCAAGAGCCCGAAAAGAATTCAGATTTTTGATTTCAGAACGAGCATTCAAAACATTACTCCCCTTCTCTCGAATAGAAACAGATGCATCAAATCTCATCATTCCCTTTTCCATATCCGCTTCGCTCGCTCCAACATAACGCAAAATTTTCTGAACCTCACGAGCATATTCACCAGCTTCTTCAGGAGAACTCAGATCCGGATCACTAACAATCTCCATCAAAGGCGTTCCAGCTCTATTAAAATCAACCAAAGTCCCACCTTTCACATGAGTCAGTTTTCCTGCATCATCTTCAAGATGTAATCGAGTAATATTGATTTTCTTGGCATCTGAGCCTTCCACTGTAATATTAATCCATCCTCTCTCTGAAATAGGCTGATCAAATTGAGAAATCTGAAAACCTTTGGGAGAATCCGGATAAAAATAATTCTTCCTATCAAATTTAGAAAACTCTTTAATCTCACAATTCAAAGCCAACGCCGCAACAATCCCCTTCTCCAAAGCTGTTTCATTCAAAACAGGCAACATCCCAGGGAAGCCCATACAAACAGGACAAGTGTTTATATTAGGAGATTTGTCAAAAGAGTCATTGTCACACCTACAAAACATTTTCGTTTTCGTAGATATCTGCGCATGTATTTCCAATCCAATCACTGCTTCAAGTTCTGCCATCTAAATCTGAAATTTAAGAAATTATTTTCTCGACCTCGATTATAACTTTTTTCTTCAAGTCCTTCAAAGTAGAATTGTTGACAACCTTAGCATCAACCCGAGAAGGAACAATATCCATACCCAATAAATTATCAATCATTTGCTCAGAAAACCCGCCAGTTCCAACCAAAAAATTCTTCACATCCTCACGAGAACGTTCAATCAACAACAATTCATCAACCAATCCACCAAGATATTTTTCTTCAAAATAAACCGCTTCTATCGCAACACGATCATTTTCTACACCATCCAAAATTCTGCCAATCTCACTGAAAACCAAAGGATGAATCAGTGCATTTAAAATCTTCAATTTTTTAACGTCTTCAAACACAACCTTTCTCAACTTAGACCTATTAACACTCCCATCACTTCTCAAAAATTCATTCCCAAAAAAATCAGAAATCTTCCTTTGTCCAGAAGCATCAGGCTTGTACAAGTCATGCACAACCTTATCAGCATCTATTACAAACCAACCTTCATCCTCAAGAACCGACAAAACCTCACTCTTCCCAGAACCAATATATCCGCAAACACCTAATATAAATTTATTATCACTCATAATTCAGCGCCAAGATCTTTTAAGGCTTTTTTAAATTGAGACATAGCCCGTTTGGCATCCTGATCAGATAATTTGAGATTCAATTCATGAGCAATCTTATTTCTCATCTTATGAGCAGACCAAACTCCATTAATATCAGAGAAATACCCTTCAGATTTCTTCAACTTCTCACCCAACGACATTTTATCAAACTTTCCTCCTCCTCTCTTTCTCAAACAATAATCCAAAAGCTTATCGGCATCCATAATCGCATGCCTTGGATCATGTTTCAAAGAATCCAAAATACGATACCAATGAGAGTGAATATATTGCTGATCCTTGCTAGTGAACTTGCCCTTATTTCTTTTAACCACAGCCCAAATAACCAAGGCTAAATAAATAAAAACAAGAAGGCCACCTATTAATATATAAATCATCATAGAATATTAGTTATCTACCTCCATCCCACCCTGTTGTGCGTGAGTAGCAATCATTTCCGCGAGCATTCCTTTCAAAGTCTCATGGTCAGTAAAAGACTTTTCACGAACAAATTTCTCCTGATATCTCATAATAATTCGATCAACCCCACGAGGGTTAGCTGCATCAACAAGATTAATCTGAACACCAGCTCCCATCTTATCAATCACAACATCCCCGTAATTCAATAAAGTAGGAAGGAATCCCTGAATTGTATAGGAAATACCATCTATCATATGGTACTCAATTCTTTTAGAAACATTATCAAATACACCTCTTCTCTCTATATCTATAATCCCCAAATTAGTTATCAATAAACAATCATGATGCCATTCAAAATACTTGAGCGCAAACTTCGCAACGCCTAAAATAAACCAAATTAAAGAGACTATAAAAAACATAGGAAACAACAAGAAAAGAAGGAACGGAAGAACCATTCCAAAAGTAGTAGCCTTCCAAATTTTGATCTTCAAAATCAACCAATGCCTTCTAGCAACATGCAGAATTTCCTCTCCATCATCTAAATGTCTTTGGTAGAAAACATGTCGAAATTTCATAATTAAATTATATCCTTTTTCCTTTACTTTTGCAATTTTCGGACTAGTATGCAGGAGATGAATATTCTGAAGAAATACAAACCCCAACTTCTCTGGCTACTCGATTTGATCCTAAATGTCGCAATTGTTTTTGGGATAGTTCTCCTTGTGGAGCGATTTTTAGTGACTCCATTCGACATATACGGCCCTTCGATGTGCGATAACCTGAATATTATAAATGAAGAATGCGAACAAAAATACGGAGAAAAAATAATAATAAATAAAGCTGGATATTACATAGATGAACCAGATAGAGGAGATATAATTATTTTCAAACCAAGATTCTCAGACGAAAAATTTTTCATCAAAAGAATAATCGGATTGCCTGGTGAAACAATAGAAATAATCAATGGATACGTCTACGTAACAAATGAAACAAATCCAACAGGAACAAAACTAGAAGAGCCATATTTAAACGAAACAAACAGAGGAAAAACAAAAACCTTTCCGAAAGGAGGCAAGATATTCCAAGTCCCAGAAAACGAATACTTCGTACTTGGTGATAACAGAAATTCAAGCACAGATTCTAGAAGTTGCTTCCACAGCCCACACGGCAACGCTTGCACCAACGGAATAGAAGACGCTTTCGTACTCAGAGATATGATAGCAGGAAGAGCATGGTTCTCATTCTGGCCGATTGAAAACTGGCGAACACTCGATGTTCCAGAATACCCAGAACTAGATTAAACTTCATCTCTAGAAGCAAAATAGAACTCCAGCATAACCGCTGCAGTTATTAAAAGTCCCCCGGACCACCAGGTCAAAACATCCAACATCAAAAGAACCAAACAACACACAGCAATCAGTCCCAACAAAATCCCCTGCCTGAGGGAAACATTTATGTGAAGATAAAAAATCTCATTTTTATAAAGCCACAACCTGAAAAAATATCCCAACAAAGTAAAAGTACAACTCAAAGCAATCAACAAACTCAAGTAGAAGAAAGCCAAAGCCAAGGCTGTCGAATCATAAGGATTAAATTTAAAAATAACCGTAACAAGAGCAATCCAAGCAAGAATCCCCGAAATCAAAACCGTAATAATGTAATTTTTATGAGTCATTTTTATTTTCCTCCTGCATTAATTTTTTAATAACTTTTGGAATAACCTTAAAATCCTCCAATAAAACCTCTCTTTTCCTCGGATCATACAAAGCAACCGCCGGATGATAAAGAGGAACGTAGACCTGTTTATCCGACCAAATTCCATCGTGGATCTTCGGTTTTCCATGAACTTCAGAAATCTTCGCATCAGGAAGAAACCTAGCCATTGAATGTCTTCCCAAAGTCGCAATAACCAAAGGCTTGATCTCCTTAATTTGCCTTACCAAAAACGCCCAGCACGCCTTTATCTCTTCAGGAGAAGGATCTCTATTCTCAGGAGGCCGACATTTAACAACATTGGTAATAAAAACATCCTCACGAGACAAACCAATACTTTCTATCAATTTAGTTAGA